>JAUNRP010000360.1 GCA_030544165.1 bacterium | reverse complement strand
CTTGCGATGGACTTGCCGATTTTGTGAGAGGTGGGCCTTGCGGGGGGTGACCTCTCACAAAATCGGCACCCCACGAGTCACATAGGTTCACACCGGCCTCAGTGGCATCAGGATTCTTGCCGAATTTGTGAGAGGTGCCCTCTACGGACCTCGACCTCTCACAAAATCGGCGGATCCGCCGATCATCGCGTCACTCACCGACCGTCCGCGCCGTCGTCGTCGGGCGGGTCAGTCCTCCCTGAGGCGGTGCAGGACCTCGCCCGCGTTGGGGACGATCAGGACGTCCGGGTCCTGCGCGAGGGCGTCCAGGTCCACGTCCGCCGGGTCCATGTAGTTCAGCGAGTACGCCTCCACCACCTCGCGCGGCACCTGGCTGGCGAGCGTGACGGTGACGCGGTTGTGCTCCTCGCCGGTCTCGGCATCGTAGGTACCCATGCCGCGCACGTGCGTGGAGTGCGCGAGCTCGCCCCAGGGGTGGTCCTTGAACCTGTCCCACTGCTTCACGAAGTAGTCGCGGTTGTGGTACCCGATCTTGGCGATCCCCGGGTGCATCTCGGAGATCTCGGTGATGTGGGGGGCGTACAGGATGAGCTCGCCGCCCTCGGCCACCACGGGCTCGAGCTTGTAGAAGCCCTTGGCGCCGGTCCACACGTCCTCGTACATCTCGGGCACCAGCGAGACCACCAGCTTGTAGGGCCGGTCCAGGTAGGTGATGTGGCTGGCGGCGGCGATGCCGGCGGCCGCGGCCCACGCGGAGACCGTGGTTCCCACCGAGACCGAGTGAAGGTTGGAGGTGCCCGCCTCGGTCACCACGGCCACGCAGTACTTGGGGCCGGGGATGCGGTCAGTTGCCGCGTTGATGAGCGCGCGGACCGGGGTCACGCCCATGGTCCCGATGATCTCGAAGCTGGAGATCAGCGCGCCAACCCAGTGGGAGAGGTCGATGACGTCGTGTCCGGAGAGGCCCGGGAAGAAGTACTTGTTGCCGCCGGACATCCCCACCACCTCGTGGGGGAGGACCGGGCCCACCACCAGGTTCACGTCCGCCTCCACCACCATGCGGTTGACCACCACGTGCATGGGGACGTCCTCGAGGCGCCCGCCCGAGTACTCGGTGACCTCCTCGGCGGGGATCACACCGAGGTCCGCGAACGTCTCCTCGTCCCACCACTCGTGGTTGTGCACCGTCCACCCCGGGTAGGTGGCCTCGATGTTGCCGGCCTCGTAGCCGAGGAACCGGGCGATCGCCTCCTCGGACATCGCGGCGTGCGTTCCCAGCGCGATCAGCACCTTCACGCTGGTGGCGCGGCCGTCCAGGGCCTCGTGGACAGCGGGGAGGAGCGCGCCCATGGGGACCGAGCGCGTGGCATCGGGGACCACCAGGGCCACGGATTTGCCGTCCAGGTCGATCGTGGCGAGCGACTCGATGATGTGGCTGCGGATCTGCTCATCCGTGAGCACGGTCTCGGCATCGCCGATCGTCATCGATCCCTCCGCGAGCCGGGCCATGA
>JAUNRP010000359.1 GCA_030544165.1 bacterium | reverse complement strand
TTGTTCATGCGCCCGATTCTTCCACCCCTGCGTTTCGCGCCTATGGGCGGTCCGCGTAACGGCGGCGGAAGACGGGGACGGTGGGTGAGGAGGCGTCGTCGTGGAAGGAGTAGCCGGAGGAGTCGAAATCGAGGACCTGGGAGGCGCGGCGGACGCGGTTCTGGATGAGCCAGGCGGCCATCTCGCCGCGGGCGCGCTTGGCGTAGGCGGTGATGATGGAGTGGCGGCCGCGGGCGTCGGCGTCCTCGAAGCGGGGTGAGATCACGCGGATCTCGGAGCCGAGCGCGTCGAGGCCGAGCGAGGCGGCGTACTCCTGCGAGGCGAGGTTGATGATCGCGGGCTCGCCGGGGGAATCTGCGAGGTCCTCGCGGATGAGCTCGGTGAGGCGATCTCCCCAGAACTCGAGGAGGCCGGTGCCGCGGGAGGTCTCGAGCGGGCGGCCCATCTCGAGGCGGTAGGGCTGGATGAGATCCAGGGGGCGGAGGACTCCGTAGAGGCCGGAGAGGATGCGGAGGGTCTTCTGGGCCTCGGTGAGATCGCGCGTGTCCAGCCGATCGCGGGCAGCGAGGCCGCGGTACGCCTCGCCGTGGAACGCGAGGATCGCGGGGAGGGAGTTCTTCCGCGTGTGGGGGAGCGTGAAGTCGTTCGCGTACTCGCGGGCCTGTGCGGCGAGGTTGTCCGAGGTGTCCATGAGCGTGGCGATCTCGGCCACGCTGAGCTGCTCGAGGGCTTCGATCAGCTCTTGCGAATGCTCGAGGAGGCGGGGCTCGGTGAGGGCAGCGGTGCGGATCGTGTGGGGGGACTTGCCCGTGTTGCCGGCGCGGGTGCCAGCGGGGCTGAGGTCAAAGGTCTTGGCGGGGGAGAGGAGGATCAGCACGGATTCAGCCTAGGTGGTGGGGGGTTGGACAGCGGCTGGTTGCCGCCCTCTACGCGCCGCGCACCATCCGGATCTCCGGGATCATCCCGTTGTACATCCCCTCCGCGCCGTCCGGGGCGAAGCCCACCTTCCGGTAGAACGCGTGCGCCCGGTGGTTGTCCGCGCTGACCCAGAGCTGGGCGGGCTGATTGTCCGGAAGCACGGCATCGGTGAGCGCCTGCGCAACCCCGGTGCCCTGCGCATCCACCGACACATAGAGGATGTGGAGTTCGCACTCCATCACCGGCGCCATGGGGTGCCCCTGCGTGGCGGGCGGCCCCGCCAGCGCGATCCCCACGATCCGACCCGATCCATCCTCCGCCACGTAGCGGCGGGTGGGGTTCTCGGGCGGCGGCTCCCCGGAACTCTGCCGAGCCTCCGCTGCCGCCTGCGCATCCGTGAAGGCCTTCGCCCAGCCGCTCAGCCAGTTGGCCCGACGCTCCTGCGTGAAGTACCCATCCCCCAAGTGGTGGCCGTAGGTGTCGTGCCACCGGGCCCATGCGATGTCCACCCAGCCGTGCTCATCGCCCGGCCGCGCCTCCCTGATCGTGAACTCCATGGAATGACGCTACCCGCGGCGCGCGCGCCCGTCACCCCCAGAGC
>JAUNRP010000358.1 GCA_030544165.1 bacterium | reverse complement strand
ACCTGCCGCAGTTGGTCCGAGTCCGCGAGGGTCACCACCGGCTCCACCTGCTCCCCGTCCAGCCCCACGACGGCGACGGGCCGGGTGGGGTCCAGGGCGCGGAGGTCGGCCACGGCGTCGGCAGCCAGGACCACGAGGTCCACCTCATCGAGGTTCAGGCCCCGCTCCTCGTCCAGGCGGGCGAGGACGAGGAGGTCGTTGACGAGCCCGGACATGCGGGTGGCCTCGGACTCCACGCGGCCCATCGCGCGCGGCAGCTCCTCCTCGGGAATCCCGCCGAGCCGGTAGAGCTCCCCGTACCCCCGGACCGTGGCGAGGGGGGTACGCAACTCGTGGGAGGCGTCGGAGACGAAGCGGCGCATGCGGCGCTCGGAGGCCTGGCGGTGGGCGAACGATCGCTCGATCTGGGTGAGCATGATGTTGAGCGAGCGTGCGAGCGACCCGACCTCCGTCGTCGGGGGATGGGACTGCGGGACGCGCTGGGAGAGATCACCGGTGGCGATGCGGCCCGCCACCACCTCGATCTGGCGGAGCGGGCGCATGGCGCGGGTGACCACCAGCGATCCGATGAGGGCACCCAGGGTGATCACCATGAGGTCCACGATGAGGACGCGCTGGAGGAAGACGGAGAGGGTGGCGTCCACCGACCGCATCGGGAGGCCGATGGTCATGATGCCCGTGGGGGAGGCCGCCTCGGAGGACTTGGTGGCGATCGTCATCACCCGCCAGGGCGCGGCGTCCCGCGTGTTGGGGACCGTCTGGGCGTTCGGGGTGTCCGTGGTGGCGAGCGGGAACTCGTAGCCCGTGAGATCGGGGCGGCCGTAGGACTCGAGCGTGTGATCGGGCGCCCACTCGGTGGGGGAGCCGAAGCTGGGGTCCTGCATGAGCACGAAGTAGTCGGAGGGGATGAGGCCACTCTCCACCTCGCCGCGGGCGATCTGCTCGAGGGCGGGGGTGGAGGTGATGGCACGGGCGGTGACCTGGAGCTGCTCGTCCACCTGCTGGATCAGGCGGTCCTGGAGGAAGAGGACCATCGCCGCGGTTCCGGTGATGAGGCCGAAGGAGAGCAGTCCCACCACCGCCGCGGTCAGGCGGCCGACCAGCGGGACGCGGATCCACCAGCTCCGGATCACTCTCGCGGCTCCCGGCGGAGGATGTAGCCCACCGTGCGGCGGGTGTGGATGAGGGGTTCGCGGCCGGGGGTGTCGATCTTGCGGCGCAGGTAGGAGATGTAGGACTCCACGATGTTGGGATCGCCCATGAAGTCGTACTCCCAGACGTGGTCCAGGATCTGGGACTTGGACACCACGCGCTCGGCGTTGATGACGAGGTAGCGGAGCAGCTTGAACTCGGTGGGCGCGAGCTGGATGAGTTGGCCGTCCCGGCGGACCTCATAGGCGTCCTCGTTGATCTCGAGGTCCGCGTAGCGCAGGATCGCGTCATCCTCGGACTCGCCCTTGGTGCGGCGCAGGACCGCGCGGATGCGGGCCACCACCTCCTCGAGGGAGAAGGGCTTGGTGATGTAGTC
>JAUNRP010000357.1 GCA_030544165.1 bacterium | reverse complement strand
GAGATCGCCTTGGCGAGCGCCACCGCCTCCTTGGGCGGCTCCCCCGTGAGCTTCTCGAACGGATCGGCCACCTCGAGGTCCATGGCCGCCACGGCGCCGGAGCGCGAGGGCACCACCGTGCAGGCGAGCCCGGCGAGCGCGGCCAACCCGGCCAGCGCCTCCGCACTGACGATGGGCGTGATGATGAGCGCCAGGTCCCGCTGAGGGCTCGGCGAGCCCAGGCCCGCCACGATCGCCTCGAACGGATCGAGGTGCTCCCCGCTCCCGGAACTCGGAAACTCGGTCACAGGGCACCCTTCGTGGAGGGCACGCCCTCGACGCGCGGATCCTTCTCCACGGCCTTCCGCAGCGCGCGGGCGAGCGCCTTGAACTGGGCCTCCACGATGTGGTGGGGGTCCCGGCCGGCAAGGAGCTCCACGTGGAGGCAGATCTCGGCGTTCAGCGCGAGGGACTCGAACACGTGGCGGGTCATGGAGCCCGTGAAGTGGCCGCCGATCAGGTGGTACTCCTGGCCCTCCGGCTCCCCGGAGTGGACCACGTACGGGCGGCCGGAGATGTCCACCACGGCGCGGGCCAGCGCCTCGTCCAGCGGAACGGTGGCATCCCCGAAGCGGCCGATCCCGGCCTTGTCCCCGAGCGCCTCCTTCAGGGCGCGCCCGATGCAGATGGCCGTGTCCTCCACCGTGTGGTGCACGTCCACCTCCACGTCCCCGCTCGCCTGCACGGTGAGGTCGATGAGGGAGTGCCGCGCGAGGGCGGTGAGCATGTGATCGTAGAAGGGCACCCCGGTGGCGATCTCCGCCGTCCCGGTGCCGTCCAGGTTGAGCTCGACCGTGACGTCCGATTCGGACGTGGTGCGCGTGACCCGTGCCGTTCTCACATGACCTCCCTCAGTGCTTCCTTGAAAGCGGCGGTCTCCTCCGGCGTTCCCACCGTGACCCGCAGGTAGCCCTCCGGGCCCACCTCGCGGATCAGGATCCCGCGTTCCAGTAGATCCTCCCAGATCCGGCGCCGGTTCCCGAAAACCCCGAACAGCACGAAGTTCGCGTCCGAGTCCACCGCCTCGAGGCCCTGGGCGCGCAACCACTGCACGAGGCCGTCCCGCTCGGCCCTCAGGTGCGCCACCTGCGCCATCAGGCTGTCCCTGTGGGCGAGCGCGGCGCGGGCGGCCGCCTGGGTCACGGCGGAGAGATGGTAGGGCAGGCGCACGATCCGCAGCGCGTCCACCACGTCCCCGTGCGCCGCGCAGTACCCGAGCCGCAGCCCCGCCATGCCGAACGCCTTGGACATGGTCCGGCACACCACCAGGTGCGGGTACTCGCCGCGCAGCGTGAGCGCCGAATCCGTCCCCTCCCGCCGGAACTCCCCGTACGCCTCATCCACGACGACGATCGCGTCACTCCCGTCCGGACCGTTCCCCCGCGCTGCCTCCAGCACCGTCACGAGGTCCGGGGCCGGAAGTGCCGTTCCCGTGGGGTTGTTGGGGCTCGCCAGCAGCACGACGGCGGGCCCCACCTCCCGTACGAGTGCGGCGGCCGCGCCGGGGTC
>JAUNRP010000356.1 GCA_030544165.1 bacterium | reverse complement strand
AGGCCGTGGTTCGCGGGGTGCGCGCGGCCGGCTACCGCAACGTCACGCTGGACCTCGCCGGGCTGCAGTCCGGCGCGTTCACGCTCGCGGTGATCGGGAGGGAACATGGCTGAGTCTCGTGGACGCGTCCCCGTGGGCCCCAGCATTTCCGACGACGGCGCAGACGCCCCACGCATAGCGAATGGTGCGGGCGCGGACCCACTCGCGGGCATTGCCGATCTGGACCTGGAGCGCGCGAAGCGCCGCGGCTACCCCGAGGCCGTGTTCGCGGAGGGTAAGACCGTGGAGCAGTGGCGGGTGATTGCGGCAGCGCTGCGGGACGCGGCGGGCGGGGCGGGCGTTGGCTCCGGTGCCGGCGAGGGCGTTGGCTCCGGTGCAGGGGCGGACGGGGCGCCGGCTGCGAGCCCCCAGGCCAGCGCCACCCTCTTCACCCGCGTGGACCCGGAGCGGGCCGCCGCGATCCTGGGGGTCCTCCCGGACGCGCGGCACGATCCCGAGGCGCGAGTGGTGATCTGGCCCGCCGTCCCGCCGCCGCCCAGCGGGGGCCACGTGGTGGTGGCCTGCGCCGGCACCTCCGACCTCCCGGTAGCACGCGAGGCGGTCCTGACCGCCGAGTACCTGGGCCGGCGCACCACCCTGATCGCGGACGTGGGAGTGGCCGGGCTGCACCGGATCGTGAAGCACCTGCCCGCCCTGCGCGAGGCCGCCGCCATCGTGGTGGTGGCCGGGATGGACGGCGCGCTTCCCTCGGTGGTGGCGGGGCTCGTGTCCACGCCGGTGGTGGCCTGCCCCACCTCGGTGGGCTACGGCGCCGCGTTCGAGGGCCTCGCCCCGCTGCTCTCCATGCTCAACGCCTGCGCGCCCGGTGTGGGCGTGGTCAACATCGACAACGGCTACGGCGCCGGCCACCTCGCCGCCCAGATCGCGGCGCCGCGGCCTGATGCCCCGCACCCCGCCACCCAGCCCAGCACCACCCCCGGAGGAGACCATGACTGACCGGATCATGTGGATCGACGCCTCCAACGGCATCGCCGGAGACATGCTGCTCGGCGCCCTCGTGGACGCCGGTGCCCCCCTTGACGAGATCCAGTCCGCCATCGATTCGCTGATCCCCGCCTCCGTGCGCCTCCGCGCCGAGGAGGTCCAGCGCGCGGGCATGCGCGCCACCAAGGTCCACGTGGACGTGCTGGCCGAGGATCCGCCCCACCGTACCTGGGCCTCGATCCGCGAGATGCTCGCCGCCTCCGGCCTGGACGAGCGCACCCGGGAACTCGCCCACGACGCCTTCGAGCGCCTCGCCCAAGCCGAGGCCCACGTCCACGGCACCTCCCCCGAGGACGTCCACTTCCACGAGGTGGGCGCGCTCGATTCCATCGCGGACACCGTGGGCGCGTGCGAGGCCATCCGCCTCCTCGGCGTGGGCGAGGTGGTGTGCACGCCCGTGGCCGTGGGCTCCGGATTCGTCCGCGCCGCCCACGGCCGCATTCCGGTTCCAGTCCCAGCCGTGGCCCAGTTGGCCCTCGGATTCCCGACGAGGAGCGGAGACTTCCAGCCCCACCCCGGGCACGGT
>JAUNRP010000355.1 GCA_030544165.1 bacterium | reverse complement strand
GGCTGTTCGGCGAGGTGGGGGAGGCCGGGGTCAACATCGAGGACTTCCGGATGGAGCACTCCGCCGGTGCGAAGCTGGGCGTGGCCACGATCTCGGTGCTCCCCGCGCGGCAGATCGAGCTGACCGAGCACCTGGAGGGAAACGGCTGGAAGGTGATGACGCTGTGAGTGACCGCCCGCTGGTGATCGCGATCGATGGGCCCTCGGGTTCTGGGAAGTCCACGCTGGCCCGGCGCCTGGCCGCTGCGTACGGACTGGCCTACCTGGACACCGGCTCCATGTTCCGCGCGGTGACCCTGTGGCTGCTGCGCCAGGGCGTGGAGCTCACGGACGAGGACGCGGTGGCGGAGGCCGTTCAGGGTTGTCCGCTGGAGATGGTGATGGACCCGGCGGCGCCGCGGGTGGAGGTGGGCGGCGAGGACGTCACAGACTCCCTCCACACCGGTGAGATCTCCGCGGTGGTCTCGCACGTGGCCGTGAACCTGCGGGTGCGCGCGTGGCTGGCGGCGCTCCAGCGGGAGTTGATCGCGCGCGAGCGCTCCGGCGGAATCTCCGGCGGGCGCGGGGTCGTGGCTGAGGGCCGGGACATCACCACCAAGATCGCCCCGGAGGCCGATGCCCGCATCCTGCTGATCGCGAAGCCCGAGGCCCGCCTCGAGCGACGGGCCGTGGAGCGCCACGGAACCGCGTCCAAGGACGCCGTGGCCGCCACCCGGGACGAGGTCCTCCGCAGGGACCAGCAGGACTCCACCGTCTCCGAGTTCATGCAGGCCTCCGACGGCGTGGTCACGCTCGACAACTCCGCCATGGAACCCGATGAGACGTTCGAGGCGGGCTGCGCGATCGTCCTCCGGGTGACCGGCTGCGAGCGTCCGGGGAGGGGAGAGTGAGCGGGGGGCAGGACGCGGGCGCATCTGGTCCGGGAAAGGCAGCGGCAAGTACACCCTCCGAGGAGTTCACCTCCGAGGACGTGGTGAGGAACCACGGCTGGTGGACCGCCCCCGTGGGCTGGCTGCTGGGGCGCGGGTTCTGGAATACCCAGATCATCGGGCGGGAGCACGTTCCCGAACAGGGCCCGGTGATCGTGGCCTCCAACCACATCGGGGTGGCCGATGGCCCGCTGGTGCACATCGCGATTCCGCGGCCGCCGCACATCATGACCAAGATCGAGATGATGCGTTCCAGGATTGGCTTCTTCCTGCGCTGGGCGGGGGAGTTCCCGGTGGACCGGAAAAACGGGCGCCGCGCCCTCCAGATCGCCCTGGACCTCCTGAAGGAGGGCCGCGTGGTGGCACTGTTCCCGGAGGGAACCCGCGGCGCAGGATCGGCGGGAGGGATCAAGGCCGGGGTGGCGTGGCTAGCGCAGCACTCGGGCGCCCCGGTGGTTCCCACCGCCTGTCTGAACACCCGCCCGGAGGGCGCCTCGGTGGGCTACATCCCGCGCTTCCGCGCGAGGCCCTACGTGGTGTTCGGGGAGCCCATCCGGCTACCGGAAGACCTGCCCGCGGGCCGCGAGGGCACGGCACGCGCGATCGAGATCATCTCCGCCGGCCTCGCCGCCCACATCACACACGCCCAGGAGCT
>JAUNRP010000354.1 GCA_030544165.1 bacterium | reverse complement strand
ATCCAGGGGGACCCCGAGGCGCTGCGGGAGGTGGGCCGCGCCGCCTCCGCGCGGGTGGACTGTGAAATGCTGGGACCGAGCGGCGAGTCCCTCCTCCTGCGGGTTCCCCGCGCCGAGGGTCGGCGGCTCACCACGGCCCTCAGGGACATCCAGGCCGAACGCAGCGCCAAGAAGGAGGCACCCGTCCGTGTCCAGATCGATCCCCCCGACCTCTGACGGACACGTGGACACGGTGGTCTGGGACTTCGGCAACGTGCTCGTCCGCTGGGACCCGGCGGTGGCGTTCGCGCCCCGGTGGGAGCGGGAACGGTTCGAGGAGCTTGCCGAGCGCGCCGGATTCTGGACCCTGAACGACAACATGGATGCCTCGATCGACAACGCCGAACTCGTGGAGGAGCTCGCTCTGCGCGATCCCGAAGCCGCGGAGTTCTGGCGCCACTACGAGGAGCACATGCCCTCCTCCCTGTTCCCGGACATCGAGGGCACATCCGAACTCCTCCACGAACTCGCCGATGCCGGAATCGCCCAGTACGGCCTCACCAACTGGAACCGGACGCTCGCCCCCGAGATCCCCACCGTGGTCCCCGGATCCACGCGCCTGAAGGGCTGCGTGGTCTCCTCGCTCGAGGGCGTGGTGAAGCCCTCACCGGAGATCTTCGAGATCCTCATCGACCGCTACGGCCTGACCCCCTCCCGCACCCTCTTCATCGATGACCGCGAGGAGAACACCGCGGCCGCCGCACGTCTCGGCTTCCACGTGCACACCTTCGACACCCCCGGCGGCGCTCCCGCCCTCCGCGCGCACATGCGCGAGCTCGGGCTTCCCGTGGCGGGCGCCCCCGCGCCCGGTCAGTAGGATCGATTCCCATGCGTGTCCTCTTCGCCGGAACTCCCGCGCCCGCCATCCCCTCGCTGGAGGCGTTGGCCGCGAGCGGCCACGAGGTGGTGGGAGTGCTCACCCGGCCGGATGCACGCAAGGGGCGGGGGAGGACCCTGCACCCCTCGGAGGTGGCGGTGGCGGCGAGGGAGCTCGGCCTCCCGGTCTTCACACCGCGCACGCTCCGCGATCCGGAGGCCCAGGACCTGGTGCGCAGCCTGGGCGCGGAGGCGGCCGCCGTGGTGGCCTACGGCCAGTTGGTGCCCCGCGCGCTGCTGGACCTCTTCCCCTGGGTGAACCTCCACTTCTCCCTGCTGCCCCGGTGGCGCGGCGCCGCCCCGGTCCAACGCGCGATCGCCGCTGGGGATGCGGTCACGGGCGCCTGCGCGTTCCTGCTGGAGGAGGGGCTGGACACGGGCCCGGTGCTCGGACGGATCGAGCGGTCCATCGGCCCCGAGGAGACCTCCGGGGACGTCCTCGCGGACCTCGCGACCACGGGCGCCCCCGTGCTGGTGGACGCCCTCGATGCCCTCGCCCACGGGACCACCTCCCCGCAGCCACAGCCCGAGGAGGGCGTCACGCTCGCCCCGAAGGTCACGGTGGAGGAGGCCCGGGTGGACTGGGCCGCACCCACCCGCGAGGTGGTCAACACGATCCGCGCCTTCACTCCCGCTCCGGGTGCGTGGACGCTCCAGGCCGACGGCGCCCGCCTCAAGC
>JAUNRP010000353.1 GCA_030544165.1 bacterium | reverse complement strand
TAACCTACTCTAATCGGATTAGAGTAGAGTAGATCAACGGCGAGCTGACGGACTGGGTGAGCGCCCGTCGTCGGGCAGCACCCAAACGGGGCCAACTGGGCGGGCCCACCCGAGGCGCCCACGGCTAGACTGACGCTGGATACGCGATGGAGCGCCCCCAGGAGGAAGCCGTGGAAGCACACCTGTACGTCTCGATGGTCCCCGAGGCCCTCATCGTCTCGCAGCTCACGCCCGAACAGTTCGGCCAGTACTACGCCACCGGCCACGCGCGCCTCTCCAAGGGGCAGGTGGTGTTCTTCGAGCTCGATCCGGACTTCCGCCACCCCTACTTCCCCCTCGACGAGGCCTTCGAGCGCGCCATCCCCCACCCGGACGGCAGCCCCAAGAACTCCGTCTACGTCTCCACGTACCGCGTGATCGAGCACATCCCCGCCTCCGCCGTGCGCACGCTCTACCTCGCCACCGATTACGGCAACACCATCGGCATCCCCCGTGGGGAGGGTGTCCCTTCCCCCGACGGCGGACTGCACCTCTACCAGGAACTCGCCCCGGTCCGGTCTCTCGTTGCGGCGTCGCTGGCGCCGAGGGAGTTCTACGAGTCGATCACTGTTTCTACGAGCAAGTTCGTGAGTTTTCCGGCGCTGTGTTTTGCGGAGTTGTCTCTGGGCGAGCTGGCGATGGACCCGGAGAACGGCGCCGTGGGCAACCTGCCGTACGACAACATGTTCCACCTGCGCGAATGCCTCGTGGATGTTCAGGATCCGGAGAAGGACACCAAGATGGTGGAGCGCGCGCCCGCGGTGCGCTTTCCGTACCGGATCGTCAAGCAGGGGAGTGGCTTCTACTACGGCAACGGGGATGAGCTGGCGTACTTCCCGATGCCGGATCACGGGTTCCTGAAGTCCAACCACTCGCTGTGGTGGACCTCGGCGAATCGGTAGGGGACGATGGCTGGCATGGATATCCGGGAGGCGTACGCCCTCGCGTTTGAGGAGTGGGCGGTGTCAGAGGACGCCGAGCTCTGGGATTCGGTCAGCGCGGATGGGCTCTCTGAGGGCGGCTGAGTTGGACAGGGTGGCGGAGCTCCCCTCGGAGGTGCTGGCTCGCCATCGCGATGAGGTTCTGGCCGCTGCTGGGCGGCATGGAATTCAGAACGTGCGGGTGTTCGGCTCCGTGGCACGGGGTGAGGACTCCGCAGGGGCGGATGTGGATCTCCTGGTGACGATTCCCGATTCTGCGAGCCCCTGGGCGTTGGCTCGATTCCAGATGGAGGTGGAGGAGATCCTCGCCGTGCCGGTGGACGTGGTGGAGGACACCGGCGCGGCCCCCAGTGAGGTGCTGGAGCGGGCACGCCGGGAGGCGGTCCCGCTCTGAGGGGTGGCTCCGGGCCCTTTGAGGTCACCCTCCTCCTCTGAGCGGCCGCCCTCCCGATGACAACGACTGTTGCCAGCGAGACCTGCGTGTCTTCGCCGCGACACGCCGCGGGCTTTTCGGCAACTGTCGTTGTCATCGGGGAGGAGGTGGGGGAGGGGAGTCCGCGCGCTGCCGCCGAGGGTAGAAATCCCGGTTTAGGGAACTTCGATCACGTAGCGCTGCTCTCCCGCACC
>JAUNRP010000352.1 GCA_030544165.1 bacterium | reverse complement strand
CCGAGCTCGCGGGCCTTGGTCTCCTTGGAGCCGGCCTTCTCCCCCACCACCACGTAGTCCGTGTTCTTGGAGACCGATCCGGCGGACTTGCCGCCGGCCGCGAGGATCGCCTCCTTGGCGCCGTCTCGGCTGAAGCCCTCGAGGGAGCCGGTGACCACCACCGTGAGGCCCTCCAGGGTCCGGGCGGCGGCCGTTGGAGCCTCCTCCGGTTCCGGATCGGTGAAGCCCACCCCGGCCGCGCGCCACTGCTCGATGATCTCCCGGTGCCAGTCCAGTTCGAACCACTCGCGCACCGCGCCCGCGCTCACGGGACCCACGCCCTCCGTCTCGGCGAGGTCCTCCACCGAGGCCGCCTCGATCGCGGCGAGGCTGCGGTACCTCTCGGCCAGTGGCCGGGCCGAGGTGGGGCCGATGTGCCGGATGGAGAGCGCCACGATGTAGCGCCACAGCGGCTTCTCCTTGGCAGCCTCGAGCTGGGCGAGCATCGTGTCCGTGCCTCCCGTGGGCCGCGACTCCACCGCCACCGGATCCTTGCCTCGCACCTTCCGCCATGGCGAGGTCCAGAAGTAGCGGATCTGCCGCCAGTCCCCGGTCTCCACCCCCTTCTCCCGGACGGGCCGGTAGACCATGACATCGCGCAGCGCCTCGGCGTCCAGAGCAAACAGGCCCGCCTCGGACCGGAGAACAGGGACCTGCGGCGGCGGCAGGATCCCCTCCACCACCTCCGCCACATCCGCTGCGGCGAGGTCAACTCGCTGCTCATCCGAGAGCGTCACCACGCGGCCGTCCTCCAGTTCGAGGACCGCACCACCGGCGATCGCCGCGAGCGCGTCCTCCCTGCCGAGGTCCGGCTGGGTGAGGGCCAGGGCGGACTCCTCCCCGAGTCCCTCCAGGTCGAGCGCGCCGCGCGAGCCGATGTGCTCCACCCGTGCGCTGAGCTGGGCCGGGCAGGTGGCGGTGTTCGGGCACCGCAGGTCCACGTCCCCCTCCTTGGCGGGGGCGAGCGTGGTGCCGCACGAGGGGCACTCGGTGGGCATCTCGAACGGTCGCTCGGTGCCGTCCCGGAGGTTCTCCACCGGGGCCACGATCTCCGGGATCACGTCTCCGGCCTTGCGCAGCACCACCGTGTCCCCGATCAAGACTCCCTTCCGCGCCACCTCGGAGGCGTTGTGGAGCGTGGCCTTCTGCACCGTGGATCCCGCCACCGTCACCGGCTCCATCACGCCGAACGGTGTCACGCGCCCGGTACGGCCCACCTGCACCCGGATGTCGAGGAGCCGGGTGTTGACCTCCTCCGGCGGGTACTTGAACGCGGCAGCCCACCGGGGCACGCGGGAGGTGGCCCCCATCTGCTCCTGGAGGGCGCGGTCGTCCACCTTCACCACGATCCCGTCAATCTCGTGGATCACATCGTGGCGGTGGTCCGCGAAGTGCGCGATCATCTCCTCCACGTCCGCCTGCGTGGGGGTGCGCCGCGTATCCGCCGAGACCGGGATGCCCCACCCCTCGAACAGCCGGTAGACCTCCCACTGCGTGGCGGGAAGTTCGCCGCCCTCCCACTCGAGCGCCCCGATCCCGTGGGCGATCAGCGCGAGCGGCCGCGAGGCCGT
>JAUNRP010000351.1 GCA_030544165.1 bacterium | reverse complement strand
AGTTCGGTGGACAGGCCCACCCGCCGCAGCGAGGTGCGCTCCTCGGCATCGAGGTGCGTCTCCTCGTCACCCCGGCCTTCGGAGGTCAGCGCCGTTCCGGCGCGGGAGAGGATTCGATCCACCACATCGCGGGCGGGATCATGGGTGTTGTTCTGGGTCACGTGGGTCCTTCTCTTGGGTCGGTCCATTCTCCCCCACCGCGCAGCGCCGCTCCACCCAATATCCACAGCGCCCGCCGCCGGGTCCTACAGTGGGGGCGTGTCCGATCACTACTTCTCCGCCTCCCCCGCCTCGGCCGGGGAGCGCCGCGAGGTCAGCCTCACACTCGCCGGCCGCCCCGTGAGCATCGAGACGGCGGGTGGGGTCTTCTCCGCGGACCGGCTCGATCCGGGCACCGCCGTCCTCCTGGACCACGCCGCCCCGCCCCCTCCCACCGGCACCTTCCTTGACCTCGGTTGCGGCTGGGGCCCCATCGCCCTCACGCTCGGCCTCCTCGCCCCCGGCGCCCGCGTCCTCGCCGTGGACGTCAACGAGCGCGCCCGGGATCTCACCGCCCGCAACGCCGCCCGCCTCGGCCTCCGGATCGAAGTCCACGAGCCCGAGTCCGCGCTCGCCGCCCTCGGCGATTCCCCCCTCGACCTCATCTGGTCCAACCCGCCCATCCGCATCGGCAAGGACGCCCTCCACACGCTCCTGTCCACCTGGCTCCCCCGCCTCGCCCCGGACGGCCGCGCCGAGCTCGTGGTGGCCAAGAACCTGGGCTCGGACTCCCTGCAGCGCTGGATCGCCTCCGAACTCGGCCTCACCTGCGAGCGCACCGCCTCCTCCAAGGGCTTCCGCATCCTCACTGTCACCCGCTAGCTTCCCGACGGCGCAGCCCGGGCTGGTCCGTCACGCGCACCCTCACGGTGGGTGGGGGGCGACGGCGCAGCCCGGGTTGGTCCGTCAGTCCCCCGTCTCGGCACGCACCGCGTCCAGCGCCGCCTCCAGCGCCCCGGCCGGGTCCGCCGCGTCCAGCCAGTGGGTGCGCGGGTCCCGGCGGAACCACTTCACCTGGCGGCGGGCGAGCTGCCGGGTGGCGAGCGAGATGGCCTCGGCGAGCTCCGCCGTCGTGAGCTCGCCGCGCAGGTGGGCGAGGGCCTCCCGGTAGCCGGTGGCGGTGGCGGCCGTGCGGGAGAGCTCCCCGAGCCCGGCCACCTCCTCCACGAAGCCACCGGCCAGCATGGCCGCGGTGCGCCGCGCGATGCGTTCGTCCAGCCACTCGTTCGGTGCCTTCAACCCCACCTGGAGGGTGCCCGGGAAGTGGTGGCGGCCGTCCGGGAGGGAGGCGGAGAACGGGCGGCCGGTGAGCTCGATGACCTCGAGGGCGCGCACCACGCGGCGGACGTTGCCGGGGTCGATGCGCTGCGCAGCGGCGGGATCGCGGGCGGCGAGTTCGTCGTGGAGGATCCGGCCGCCCTCGCGTTCGGCCCGCTCCTCGAGCTCCGCCCGGATCCCCGGGTCCGTGCCCGGAAACTCCAGCTCGTCCAGGAGGGCCTGGAGGTACAGCCCGGAACCGCCCACCACGAGTGGGAGGCCGCCGCGTGCGTGGATCACCGCGATGTCCGCGCGGGC
>JAUNRP010000350.1 GCA_030544165.1 bacterium | reverse complement strand
GAGCCGAGGACGGAAAGCGCGTCGTCGTCGTCGGAAATGAGGCCGTAGGGGCCAACGGCACCGGGGGTCTCCACGATGTCAGCGGCCACGTTGGTGCCGTCGGGGGCGATCTCGAGCACCCGCTGGAGGTCGGAATCGGCCACGGCCACGAGGTCGGGGCGGTGGCCGGCGTAGAGGGCGGAGACGGCGCCCACCGTGGGGATGGTGACGCGGAAGGGCTCGGTGACCTCCACGAAGGTGCGGCCGTCGGAGGCCTCGCGCTGGGTCACCTCGTAGACCTCGACCCCGGAATCGGCGAGCATCTCGAGGGCGGGGCGGACGTCGTCGAGGATGGTGCCGGTGACCACGTAGAGGCGCGGGCCGGGAATCGGGCGCGGGGGCAGGGACTCGCGGAAGGCGTTCCAGTCGCGGCGGAAGGCGCCGGCGCCGCGCGGGTACATGCCCGCGAGGTCCACCCAGCCGTACGCGGCGGTGCGGCCCGAGCGGGCGAGCGCAGCCACGAGGTTCACCGAATCGAGGGCGGCGAGCACCTCCACGGAGACCACCTGGCCGGAAGGGTCCATGGCAACCAGCCGGTGGGGATCGGACGGCGCGGCGTGGGAGCCGCGCGAGCCCTCCCACTGGACGGGGAAGAGGGGGCGGCCCACGATCTCGAGCACCGAATCGCGCACGGCGGCCATGACCTCGGGGTCCACGTCCGTCCGCGGATTCGCGCCGAGGCGGGCGGCGTGGAGGTGCCCGGAGTCGTACTCGAAGAGCAGCATGGATCGGCCCGTTTCTCAGTGGTGGTGGAAGTCCATTCTTACACGCGCGGGGAGGGCCGCGGAATGCTCAGGCCCCTCCCCGCAACAGCGTGGCGAGGTGGATTCCGCCGCGGTCCGCGAGCTGCGCGGCCTGGGTGCGGCAGGAGAATCCATCGGCCAGGTAGACGGCATCCGGGCGGTCCGCGAGCGCGGGCAGGAGCTGGTTCTCCCCCACCTTCACCGAGACCTCGTAGTGCCCCTTCTCCATCCCGAAGTTCCCCGCGAGCCCGCAGCAGCCGGACAGCCGCGTGACCTGCGCGCCCGCCCGCTTCAGCAGCTCCTCGTCCGTCTTCCACCCCATCACCGAGTAGTGGTGGCAGTGCGGCTGGGCGATCACCTCGCGGCCGCTCAGGTCCACAGGCTGCCACCCCGGGCCCGGCCCGTAGACGGGGTGGGTGAGGAGTTCGGCGAGCGTCAGGGTCTGCCTGGCGATCGCGTGGGCGCGGGGGTCCTCCGGGAGAAGATCGAGGATGTCATCGCGGAGCACGGCGGTGCAGGATGGCTCCACGCCCACGATCGGGGTGCCGTTCACGGCCAGCGGACCGAGGATCCCGGCAAGGTGGGTGAGGCGCTTCTTCGCGCCGTCGAGCTGACCGGTGGTGATCCATGTGAGTCCGCAGCAGGCATCCTCCGGTGCGAGCACCACGTCATACCCCGCCTCCTCCAGCAGCAGGATCACGTCCTTGGCGGGCCCGGAGTCCAGGGACTGGGAGAACGAGTCCGCCCACACCACCACACGTTGGGCGGGCTTGGGTGCGCCGGACGCGGTTGCGGCGGGCGCGGGCACGCCGGGCTCGGGCGCGGGGGCAGCGGGGGCGGCAGGCGCGGGGGC
>JAUNRP010000349.1 GCA_030544165.1 bacterium | reverse complement strand
CTCACTCGCGGGCGTGACGGGAGACGAGTTCCGGGAGGGTGAGGCTGCGGTGGTGGGGTTGGACTCGCCGTCGGACAGGCCGAAGCTGCCGGGGCGGCTGGAGGAGATCGAGGTGGCGGCCGAGGACGGCGCCCGGGTGCGGGCGTTCCTCGCGCTGCCAGAGGGGGCGAGCGCGGAGCAGCCGGCGCCGCTGCTGCTGTGGATCCACGGAGGGCCGCTGGGGTCCTGGAATGCGTGGAGCTGGCGGTGGACGCCGTGGAACATGGTGGCGGCGGGCTACGCGGTGCTGCTGCCGGACCCGGCCCTGTCCACCGGGTACGGGCAGGAGTTCATCCAGCGCGGCTGGGGTGCGTGGGGGAAGGCGCCGTACACGGACCTGATGGCGATCACGGATACGGCGGTGGAGCGGCCGGAGATCGATGGCGCGCGGACGGCGGCGATGGGTGGCTCGTTCGGCGGGTACATGGCCAACTGGGTGGCCGGGCACACGGACCGGTTCAAGGCGATCGTGACGCACGCGAGCCTGTGGGCGCTGGACCAGTTCGGGCCCACCACGGACGCGGCGTTCTACTGGGAGCGCGAGCTCTCCGGGGAGGGGGCGATGGAGAACTCGCCGCACCTCTCGGTGGGGTCCGTGGTGACGCCGGTGCTGGTGATCCACGGGGACAAGGACTACCGGGTGCCGATCGGCGAGGGCCTGCGGCTCTGGTACGAGCTGCTCTCCCGCTCCGGGCTGCCGGCGGGTGAGGGCGGGGAATCGCCGCACCGGTTCCTGTACTACCCGGATGAGAACCACTGGATCCTCAGCCCCCAGAACTCGAAGGTCTGGTACGAGGTGGTGCTGGGGTTCCTCGGGGAGCACGTGCTGGGGTCCGGGCCGGCGGAGGTACCGGAGTTGCTTCGGTAGGGGTTATGAGAGCCTGTTGGCCATCTGGTGGTCGGCCTCCTCGTCAGCGAGTTGATTCAGCCGAGAGGCGTCGATGCCGGCCCGCAGGTCGGAGTGGTGAACATTCACCACGTAGGGCGTCGCCGCCTCCGTCTGCAGGGCGCGGCGCAGCGCATCGTTCACCACTTCACTGGTGGACCTGCGCTCCCGATTGGCCGCCTCCTGGATCATTCGCACGACATCGTCGTCGAGCATGGGAGTTGTTCGCATGGTGACATCATGACGCCTGGAGACGACTTTGCGCCTGCGTCCTGCCCGCCCAAGGATCGAGCCCATGGCTGAAACCGAGACCGCAACCTGGAACGTGGACCTCCTTGTGATCGGCTGGGGGCAAGGGCGGCAAGGCCCTCGCCGCCGCCCGCGGGCGTGCCGGAGACCGCAGTCTCTTCTTCGTCATCCTCTTCACATTTGTCATCCTTTTCGTCATATTCTTCATCTTTAACTTCAGTTCGATGAATATCGTGAAGTTTGACCGATAGCCAGCCGCTCGCACACCACGCCTGGAGCGGAGCCACCTGGCCCTGTGCGAGTGCCTGCTGGTAGTCCTGCTGGCTCGGCGCCCGCCCCTGGGACTGCGTGAACCACTGCGCCCACGCATCCGTGGACATCCGATGTCCGGGATACCCATTCCCTGAATGGTCACCGAATCCACCGTTCTGTCCCGTCACCCGCTCCTTTAGGTTGTGACGCCA
>JAUNRP010000348.1 GCA_030544165.1 bacterium | reverse complement strand
GCGCCCCACCGGGACTTCGTGTTGTCCACGATCCCGCCCATCGCGATGTCCGTGAACGCATCGAAGATCCGTGCCCCGAACAGGATCGCCGAGACCCACCACATCGTGGCGTCCGGCAGGTCCAGGATGTCCGTCAGGAAGAAGATCAGGAACATGGACTGCAGCGTGTAGACCATGTCCCGCCCGAGCGTGCCCACCGCGAACGTGGTGCGGTTCCTCCGCACGTCGGCGACGCTAGCCGGGGAGGGCGCGGGTGTGGAATCTGAGCCAGGCGTCGTTGCCGTCATCCCGCCAGCGTATTACTCCACCCGCTCAACCACGTACAGGCGCGAGCCGAAGTCCCCGAGCGCCCGCATCCCCTCGTGCGCCCCGGTCCCCTCGAACTGCGGCGCGAGCCGCAGCGCCGCCAGCGCCGCCCCCGTTCCCTCGTAGACCTCCTCGCCATCCGGGAACCGCTTCCGCTTGGTGATCTCCCGCATGATCAGCCCGTCGCTCCTGATGGGCAGCGGCAGCACGTGCTCGATGAGGTGCCCGAAGCTGGACAGGTCGATCGTCTGCTCCCGCGCCCGCACCCGGTACCGCTCCCCGGCGTCCAGCTCGGGAAGTGGGAGGTCCCGCGGGGGCCGTGCGGCACTCGCCCCACGCTGGAAGTCCCCGACGACGGCGCCCCCGTCGTCGGACACCGCCACCACCACCCGCTCGTCCTCCGTCACGAGCCGGATGAGCCGCCCGTACTGCATGCGGCGGCGGTGGGCCTTGTAGAACGCGATCTGGGCGCGCACCTCGCGGCGTTCGCCGGGCGTGAGGCGCCGTGGGTCGAGCTCGTAGCCGAGCAGCCCGAAAGCCGCCACGTTGAAGCGCGTGGAGATCGGGGTGCGCCGCAGCGTCTGCATGGAGGGGGAGGCGGCCACGTGTGCCCCCATGGTGGAGGGCGGATAGAGGTGGGAGAGGCCGAACTGGATGTCCAGGCGCTCGATCGGATCGGTGTTGTCCGAGGTCCAGATCTGCGGGGAGAAGCAGAGCATCCCGAGGTCGAAGCGGTTGCCGCCGCTCGCGCAGGACTCGAGCAGGATGTGGGGGCGCTCCCCGAAGATCCTCCCCAGCACCTCGTAGAGGCCCAGGATGACGCGGTGTCCGAGCTCGCCCGGCGCGCACGCGGGGGAGAAGAGGTCCGAGAGGTTCCGGTTGCAGTCCCACTTCACGTAGGTGGCCCCGGCCTCATCGATCGCGGCGCCGATCACCTCCACCAGGTGGTCGCGCACCTCGGGCCGGGAGAGGTCCAGTACCAGCTGTTGCCGTCCCTCCGACGGCGTGCGGCCGGGTACCGTAATCGCCCAATCGGGATGCGCCCGGTACAGGTCCGAATCGCGGTTCACCATCTCCGGTTCCACCCAGAGCCCGAAGTCGAGGCCGAGGGCGCGGACCTCGTCCCCGAGCCCGCGCAGGCCCTTGGGGAGCTTCTTCGCGTTGACGGTCCAGTCCCCGAGCGCGCGGTGGTCGTTGCTGCGCTCCCCGAACCAGCCGTCGTCGAGCACGAAGAGTTCGGCGCCGAGGCGGGCGGCCACCTTCGCCATGGAGACCACGGTCTTGTGGTCGATGTTGAAGGACGTGGCCTCCCAGTTGTTGACGAGGATGGGGCGCTCCTT
>JAUNRP010000347.1 GCA_030544165.1 bacterium | reverse complement strand
TAATGCGTCACAACCTGGAGCACGCGCCGGACGGGGAGCACCCCGGACCAGGGCGGACTGGCACGGACGGGCGAGCACCCGCCGTCGGGAGGTCAGAGGTACCGCATTGCGGGCGGCAGCACGGTCACGAGGACCAGCACCACCAGCCCGGTGAGGTTCCCGTAGCGGGTGAACCAGCGGAAGTAGCCGATGAAGAGGGCGAAGGAGAGCAGCCCTCCCATGAGCGCAACGCCCGTGTTCAGGAAGGAGGCGCCGTCGATGTCCTCGATCGCGATGTTGGTGAGGAGGGACTGGGCGAACATCAGCATGAACACCACGCTGGCGGCCATCCCCAGGGAAGCGATCACGAGTTGCCACCACGGGCGGCGGGGGAGCGGCTCGTTGGGGATGACCTCCCGGCCGAGCGGATCGAGCGCGCGCGGCGCACCGGATTCGTGCGGTGGATCGGAGCGCTCGAAGAGCTCGGGGCTTGCGAATTGGCGGCTCATGGTGTGATGTTACCGGCGTCACACACACTCCGCCATCGTCCTGAAGGCCGACCATGGACCCACACGCCCCCGCGGATGAGTGGGATACTCGGGGGGACGAACCACCAATCACACACACGGAGGAACAGCGATGCCCATCGCAACCCCAGAGCAGTACGCCGCGATGCTGGACCGGGCGAAGGAGAAGAAGTTCGCCTACCCCGCCATCAACATCACCTCGTCGCAGACCGTCACGGCCGCGATCCAGGGCTTCGCCGAGGCGGAGTCGGACGGCATCATCCAGGTCTCCGTGGGCGGCGCCGAGTACGCCTCCGGCTCCACCATCAAGGACCGCGTGGCCGGCTCCCTCGCGCTGGCCGCCTACGCCCGCGAGGTGGCCAAGAACTACCCCGTGACCATCGCGCTCCACACCGACCACTGCGCCAAGCAGAACCTCGACTCCTGGGTTCGCCCGCTCCTCGCCCTCGAGGCCGAGCAGGCCGCCCGCGGTGAGGACCCCACCTTCAACTCCCACATGTGGGACGGCTCCTCCGTGCCGCTCGAGGAGAACCTGCAGATCGCGCAGGAACTGCTCGAGGCCTCCGCCAAGGCCAACACGATCCTCGAGATCGAGATCGGCGTTGTGGGTGGCGAGGAAGACGGCCACATGGCCGAGATCAATGACAAGCTCTACACCACGGTGGAGGACGGCATCGCCACCGTCGAGGCCCTCGGGCTCGGCGAGAAGGGCCGCTACATCACGGCCCTCACCTTCGGCAACGTGCACGGCGTGTACAAGCCGGGCGCGGTGAAGCTCCGCCCCGAGCTGCTCGGTGAGATCCAGAAGGCCGTGGGGGAGAAGTTCGGCAAGGATGCCCCGTTCGACCTCGTGTTCCACGGCGGCTCCGGCTCCACGGCCGAGGAGATCGCCACCGCCGTGGCCAACGGCGTCATCAAGATGAACGTGGACACGGACACCCAGTACGCCTTCACCCGCCCCGTGGTGCAGCACATGTTCACCAACTACGACGGCGTCCTCAAGATCGACGGCGAGGTGGGCAACAAGAAGGCCTACGATCCGCGCGCCTGGGGCAAGCTCGCCGAGGCCGGCATGGCCGCCCGCATCGTGCAGGCCTGCCAGGAGCTCGGCTCGGTGGGGACCAAGATGTAGTCCCTACT
>JAUNRP010000346.1 GCA_030544165.1 bacterium | reverse complement strand
GGGGCGTCCACGGGGACGGGGATCGGGCCCACGCGGCTGGACCGGATCGTGGGCGTGGCCAAGGCGTACTGCACCCGCGTGGGGGAGGGGCCGTTCCCCACGGAGCTGCTGGATTCCAAGGGCGAGCATCTTCGGGTTGCCGGCGGGGAGTATGGGACCACCACGGGCCGGCCGCGGCGCACGGGCTGGTATGACGCGGTGGTGGCGCGCTACTCCTCGCGGATCAACGGGCTCACGGATCTGGTGATCACGAAGCTGGACATCCTGACCGGCCTGGGGGAGATCCCGGTGTGCGTGGCCTACGAGGTGGACGGGGTTCGGCATGACGAGATGCCCGTGAACCAGACCGACTTCCACCACGCGGTGCCCGTGTACGAGACCCGGCCGGGCTGGACCGAGGACATCTCGCACTGCCGGACGTGGGAGGAGCTGCCGGTGGCGGCGCAGGAGTACATCGAGTACCTGGAGTCGATCTCGGGGTGCCGGATCTCCTCGATCGGGGTGGGCCCGGACCGCGAGGCCACGATCGTGCGGCACGCGCTGGCCTAGGTGCGGGAGGATCGGGGCATGGCGCATCCTCAGATGTTCGATGACGGCGATCCGATCCTGGCCCGGGTTCGCAAGATTGCCCTGGCGCTGCCGAGGGCCCAGGAGAAGACCTCGCACGGCCGGCCATTCTTCTATACGAAGTCAGGGTTCGCGGTGTACGGCGGCGGACCGAAGGACAAGCACAAGGACGTGGAGAACTGGCGCCAGACGCTCCTGTTCAGCCCGGATCCTTCCGAGGCCACGGCCCTCTCCCAGGACGAGCGCTTCTTCGTGCCGGCGTACTACGGCCCCGGAGGGTGGCTGGGCCTCCGGCTGGGAGACGGGGACGTGGACTGGGACGAGGTCCGGGAGCTGATCACCGATTCCTGGCGCCAGTTCGTGCCTCCCACAGTGGCCCGGGAGTACGAACGGGGCTGAACGTGCGAATCCGGCGCGTCTCTGGCTGATCGCCAGCGGTACTCCGTGGTATCGCCGCAGGTAGGAGGCCTGTGCGCCGAACGTCCCCGGAAATGGGGCCGCCGGATCCGCACGATCAGTGCGGGCGGGCAGCGGCCAGCAGCCTCTCCGCCAGTTCCTCCGCGGCACGCGCGAGGTTTTCCGCCGCCAGCTCCATGGCGCGGTCAATCGGCATCCCCTCCGGGGTGATCGCGCGGGCGCTGGCCACGCCGGCCGCGCCCATCACGCCCAGCACCCCCGGATCCACCCGGCCCGCGAGCACGTGCACCGGCACGCCCGCCGACCGAGCCCGCGCGGCCACCCCCTGCACCACCTTCCCGCTGAGGGACTGCGAATCGAACGAGCCCTCCCCGCTCATCACCGCGTCCGCCCCGCGCAGCAGCTCATCGAACCGGAACGCCTCCAGCACCACGGAGATGCCCCGCTCCAGCGCAGACCCCAGGAACGCCACGAGCCCGCCGCCCATCCCGCCGGCTGCACCGGCGCCGGGCAGCAACTCCACGTCCACCCCGAGGTCTCGACGCACCACCTCGGCCAGGTGGGCCAGCCCCGCATCCAGCGCCTCCACCATTGCCGGATCCGCGCCCTTCTGCGGCCCGTACACCGCGGCCGCTCCGTGCGGGCCGGTGAGCGGATTGTCCACATCGCACATCGCCACGATCTCCG
>JAUNRP010000345.1 GCA_030544165.1 bacterium | reverse complement strand
CGGGAGGTGACAGCCGCAGACGGAAGGTGAGCCCCGCCGTCGGGGGGACGGGCGAACGGCCCGAGCGAGATCCCCCGGAGTGAGAACCCCCTGAACCCCGACTGGTGCCGACCGGACACCCCTCCCGCATGCGCGGCGGGGACCCAGATCGGCACCAGTCGTAGGCACCAGCCATCAGACTCGACTACTGGGCGTCCGCAGACTCCTCCACCGGGGTGGCGGTGGCATCGAGGCGGATCACGCCGTAGGTCCAGCCGTGTCGGTGGTAGACCACGCAGGGCTGCGAAGTCTCCTCATCGATGAACAGGAAGAACGGGTGGCCCACGAGTTCCATCTGGTAGAGCGCCTGGTCCACGCTCATGGGGACAGCCTCGTGCAGTTTCTGCCGCACGATCACCGGGGAATCGCCCATCTGGGACTCCACGGCCTCGCCGCGTGCGGTGGGGGCGGTGGGCTTCGCCGGCTCGGGCGCGGGCGGTTCCGACGCCTGCACAGGGGGTACATCGGCCACGAGGTCACGGGCGGAGACGCCGTTCTGGCGGCGGTCCTTCTGGCGGTCGCGTGCCCGGCGGAGCCGCTCGGCGAGGCGGGCGAATGCGAGGTCGAGGGCCGAATACCGATCCGAGGATGAGGCCTCCGCGCGAACCACGGGACCTCGCCCGCGCACGGTCAGCTCCACACGTTCCTTGCGATCGGCCAATCTGGGGTTGCGCTCGTGGGATACCTCCACGTCGATGCGCTGGGTCTGGGGGGCGAGCTGCTCGACCTTGGCGAGCTTCTCATTCAGGTGATCGCGAAAGCGCTCGGCAACTTCGGTGTTCCGGCCAACGACGACGATGTCCATAGGGACCTCCTCTTCAGGTGCAGTGAGGCGCCCGCACGGGCGCGTGGTGGTGACGGTTGCCGCCCGCCCTCATCACCTCCTTCAGTGGAGTTATGGCCTTCCACTCTAGTCAGAATGTGGGGTGGAGCACATCCGAAACGCGCCCGATTCCACGAGGTGGGCATGGCCGCCTCACATCCGCGAGCGCGCGGGCGTGGCCGCCAGGGTCAGCACGCCGATCACCCGCTCGCGGCCGATCGCGTCCGCGCAGGCGGAGACGGTGGATCCCGTGGTGAGCACGTCATCCACCACCACCACGCTCCCCACCGGGAGCGGCCGCACCAGCCGCACACTCCGCCCGCGTGCCCGCGCACGGGCGGCCGCCGAGAGCCCCGCAAGGTGCCCCGGACCCGATCGCCTCCGCAGCGCGTCCACCATCCGCGCCCTCACCCCGCCGGCGGCCAACCCCTCCGCCACCCACCCGGCGAGGTCACGCGCCACCAGCAGTCCTCGGGACCTCCTCTGCCACCCCGACGGCGCCGGGACCACTACCAGCCGCCCCGTCAGTTCCGGCAGGTCGGGTGCCGCCAGCCACCGGTCGGCCATCTCCCGGCCCGCCGCCTCGAATGCGCCACGGATGTCCTCCCGGCCCCGCTTCCATGCGAGCACCAGCGAACGCGTGGACCCCGAGTATTCGGCCGCGGACCACGCGGGGGGACCCCTCCCGGCCAGCTCCCGGGCGCCGGCGTCCGATCGCACGAGCGGCGCGTGGAGCGCCGCGCCGCACTCGTCGCACACGGGCAGGCCGGGCGCCCGGCAGCCCGCGCACACGAGGGGTGCAAGGAGGTCGAGGGCGTCGGCGAG
>JAUNRP010000344.1 GCA_030544165.1 bacterium | reverse complement strand
GGGGGCGGGGGCGAGCAGGATGAAGGGGTCATCCGCAGACATGCGCGAACTTGTCACAGATGCCCGTGTGAAATCACTGGGCATGTGTGAATTCTTCGCGCATCTTGGTGGGGCGCGGAGCGCAGGAACCCCTACTCCTGCTCCGCCCACCAGGCGAGCAGCCGACGCGTGGCCTCCTCCTCACCCAGCGGCCCCTCCTCCATCCGCAAATCCATCAAGAAGCGATAGGCCTTCCCCACGGCCGGGCCCTCCTTCAACCCCAGAAGCCTCATGATCTGACCGCCGTCGAGATCAGGGCGGATCGCCTTGATCTCCTCCTCGGCCGCCAGAACGGCAATCCGCTCCTCCAGATCGTCATACGCAGCCGCCAATCGCGCAGCCTTCCGCCGATTCCGTGTGGTGCAGTCCGCCCGCGTCAGGCGGTGCAGCCGCTCCAACTGCGAACCCGCATCCGTCACATACCGCCGCACGGCTGAATCCGTCCACGCCTGATCGCCGTAGCCGTGGAAGCGCAGGTGCAACTCCACGAGCTTGACCACGTCCTTGATGGTCTGGTTGTCGAACCGCAGGGCCCGCATGCGCGCGCGCGTCATCTTGGCACCCACCATCTCGTGGTGGTGGAAGCTGACGCCACCACCACCCTCGAAGCGCCGCGTAGCCGGCTTGCCCACATCGTGCATCAACGCCGCGAAGCGCAGCACAAAATCCGGCCCAGGAACCGGCCCATCAGCCCCAGTCTCCAGCGCCATCGCCTGGTCCAAAACCGTCAAAGTGTGCTCGTACACATCCTTGTGGCGCCCATGCTCATCCACCGTGGTCTGCAACGCCGCCAGCTCCGGGAGCACCACATCCGCCACGCCGGTCCACACCAGCAGCTCGATCCCGCGCCGCGGCTCGCGCGAAACAACCAACCGCTCCAGCTCCGCCCGGATCCGCTCCGGAGAAACGATGTCCAGCCGCCCAGCCATCGCGGCCATCGCCTCCATGACATCCGAAGACACCTCGAACCCCAACTGGGCCGCGAACCGCGCAGCGCGCATGATCCGCAGCGGATCGTCATCAAAGGACTGCTCCGCCGTCACCGGCGTCCGCAACACCCCCGCTTCCAGGTCAGACAACCCGCCCGTGGGGTCCACAAACTCCAAACCTGGCACCCGAAGCGCAATCGCATTCACCGTGAAATCCCGCCGGGTGAGGTCCCCCTCCAGGGAATCGCCGTACGCCACGGTAGGCTTCCGCGAGCCGATCTCGTACTCCTCAGACCGGTAGGTGGTGACCTCCACCGTGGTCTCGCCCTTGCGCGTGCCAATGGTCCCGAACGCACGGCCCACATCCCACAGCGCCTCGCCCCACGCCCCGAGCAGCTTCTCGGTGACCTCCGGGGGCGCGGACGTGGTGAAGTCCAGATCGTGCGGATTGGCGATCCCCATCAGCGCATCGCGCACTGGGCCACCCACCAGGGCCAGCTCGTGACCGGCCTCCTCGAACACGCGCCCGAGCTCCGCGATGTCAACGGGCAGACCCTCCACCACGTGGAGGGCGATGCGCTGGAGTTGCTCTACCGAGGGATTTGGCACGGCATCGATCCTCCCATGAGTGGGGCGGCCCCCGGGGCGGCGCACCCCAACGCCTTACAGCCCTTTGACTACAGTAGGCATATGTCAGCCGTCCCGAGCCCCCGCCGGCAA
>JAUNRP010000343.1 GCA_030544165.1 bacterium | reverse complement strand
GCGGAGCGAGTGGCCAATGTGCGGTGCGAGGGCACACCCGCGCGATGCGAGGGCTGGCGCGCGGAGCGTGGGGCAAACACGCGCGGTGCGAGGGGAGAATCAGTGGTGCGAGAGCGTTACGAGCGCAGGGCTAGTCCCAGGGAGTCCCTGAACAGGTGGTAGTCCTCGAGTTCGGACTCGAGGGGAACGATGAGCCGCTCCTCCACGCCCGCGGCCACGGCCGCACGTAATCGCTTCCCCACCCGGGCCGCCGTCCGCCGGGAGCCCACCCGCGCGAACGCCATCCCAAGCACTGCAAGCAGGATCCCGAGCACCACACCACCCAGCAGCAGCACCGTGGGCAGGGGGAACTCCCCCACCATCGGCGTACCCGGGGCCGGCATCCGCAGGTAGCCGAGCAGCGCCAGCACCCCGAGCCACAACGCCCCAGAGACCGCGGCAAGGAACGCCGCCCACTGCAGCACCCCGAACACCCCCCACCAGCCGGGACGGCGCCCACGCTCGAGGTCCGTGTCCGCGATCCGAGCGTCCAATCCGTCGACGGCGCCCGCAATCCTCCCGTGGGCAGCCTCCGCAGCCGCCACCCGCCACCCGTCCGGGAGATCCCGCGTGGCGGCAGCCACGAGCTCGTGGGCGGCGGCGCGAACCGCCGCCTCCTGCACCACCCCGGTCTGGTGGGCCGAACGCCCCGTGCCGGGCAGAGCGGGAGCACGGTCCAGGTGGAGCCGCTTCAGCGGATTCGCCCGCAGCTTCGAGAGCCAGCGCACCGGAACCCACCCCACCTGGGCGCGTGCGCGCCGCACGTAGTCCGCAGCCACCGCATCCTGCACCGCCGGCACCCCCGCCGCGTTCGCGGCGGCCACAACCAGCCGGTTGCGGGCCTCCCCGCTCACGGCCGCGCCCACCTCGGGCGCACCCTCCGCGGCCTCGCGCACCGCCTCGGCGGCCCGCGTGGTATCTCCGGCCGCCCGTTCGAACCGCGCCCGCTTCCCGCGGGCCACCTCCCCCAGGTGCTCCCGGAGCTCGGCAACCCCCTCGCCCGTCCGAGCAGACGTACCCAGGACCTGCACCCCGCCCAAGCCATCGGCCTCCAGCAACCGCCCGAGATCCGCGCGCACCTGCTCACGCGCGGCTCCATCCAGCCGGTCGATCTGGTTGAGCACCACCAGCGTCACGTCCGCGTTGGCGGAGAGTGGGCGCAGGAACTGCTGGTGCACCACGGCGTCGGCGTACTTCTGCGGATCGAGCACCCACACGAGGACGTCCACAGCCTCGGACATCCGGGAGGCGATCTCCCGGTGGCGCGCCTCGGTGGAGTCGATATCCGGGAGGTCCACGAGCACGAGCCCGGACCCGTCATCGGGCCGCTCCGCGCGCTCGGGCACCTGCAGCCAGTCGAGCAACTCGGAAGCCCCACTCCCCCAACTCACGCCGAGCGGCTCACGGGTGGTGGGCCGGGTGGCCGCCGTGCGGGCCAGCTCCTCACCCACCAGGGCATTCAACAGGGAGGACTTCCCCGAACCCGTGGCCCCCAACAAGGCCACCACGGTCCGGTCCGGCGCGATCTCGGCCCGCTCCCCCAGCCGGTCCAGCGTGGCAGCCGCCTGCCGCAGCGCCACCGGGGAGATGCGCCCCTCCGCAAGATCAATGGCCCGCCGGAGCGCGGCCTGGCGCTCCGCCAGGGGTGCGGGCTTCATCGCGCCCCCGGCTCACC
>JAUNRP010000342.1 GCA_030544165.1 bacterium | reverse complement strand
GCGTCCGGCTTCCTCCTGAAGGACATCACCCCGGCCCAGCTCCGGGACGCGATCCGCACTGTCCACGCCGGGAACGCGGTGCTCGCGCCGGATGACTTGGCGCTTTTGTTGGATGGGCAGTTCCGCGCCTCCGCGCCGCGGGCATCCTCGGAACTCGATTCCCTCACCGAGCGTGAGCGTGAGGTGCTGGAGTTGGTGGCGCAGGGGCGGAGCAACCTCGAGATCGCCGCAGCGCTGTTCGCGGCTGAGTCCACGGTCAAGGCGCACGTGGGGCAGATCCTCCGCAAGCTCGGGCTGCGGGATCGGGTGCAGATCGTGGTCTTCGCCTACGAGCACGGGCTGGTGCCCCCATCGTGGGCGTAGGTGCCGCGCGTGTGCGCGCCTTTCCAAAGCTTAGGGACCGACCTCGATCTCTCGCCGGATTCGCACAATCACGTGAAAAACGCGGTCTCTGCGACGGGCGAATCCGCCGCCTATACGCTCACTCCAGCGCCGCCAGGTCCCGGCGCACGTAGCGCAGGTGCGCCCACTCCTCCTCGAGGATCACGCGGATGCAGTCGCCCACGCTCGGCTTCCACTCGTCCTCCGGCCCGCCCCAGGGGTTGGTCCGCGGCTCGGCGAGCACCTCGGGCGTCACATCGGCCAGGAAGTCCGTGACCATCTGCTGCCGCTCGGCGCGCACCACTTGGATCTCCTCCCAGCGGGGCGGGTCCGTGCGGAACCGGGAGGTGTCAAACCCCATCTCCTCCGCGCCCGTGAACACCACCCCGATCTCGTGGAAGGGGTCCTCCACCCCCTGAATCGCCCCGATCAGCCACGCATCCGTGGCAAGGATGAGGTGCCGCAGCGTCTGGGCCAGCGACCACTCGTCCTCCACGTGCGCATCCCTGAGCTGCGGGGCCGTCCCCTCCACGGTCTCGCGCCACGCGGCCTGCACCGCCTCCCAGCCCTCGCGCAGACCCTCCGGGGTCTCGGCCTTCTGCAGCTCGCGCCCCGGGAACTGCCGGTTCAGCTCCGCCTCCACCAGCGGCACCACGTCCACCCCGTTCACCAGCAGGCTCCCGAAGAACAGGTCGTGGGAATCGATATCCAGCCCATCCACGTCCACGCCGCGCATCGTCACGCCGCTCAGGTCCGAGAACCGGATCTTCGCACCCCGGAAACTCACCCTCGTGAAGCTGGCGCCCTCGAACTCCTTGGTCCGGAAGTAGCTCGTCATGCAGGAATCATCCCACCGCCGGGCCCGGCCGCCCTGTTAAGCCGAAGCTCAGATTCCTAAGAACCGTCTCACGTCCGTTTACTTGGGGCTTCATGGCTGGCCGGTTTGATTGATACATCAGAACAACGGACAAGGAGTTCGAAATGACCACCAAGACCTCGACCAAGTGGATCGTCACCGGTTCCCTCGCCACCCTGGCGGCCGTGGGCGTGGCAGGTGCCGCCAACGCTGGCGCCCAGCCCGAGTTCGCCCCCACCTCCATCAACTCGGAGCGGGACGTCAAGACCCGTGGCTCCCAGGCCGGCGCCGTCGCCGCCCTCGCGAGCATCAACAACGCGGACGCCGCGGCGCTCATCGCCGCATCCCCCAGCATCCAGGCCTTCGTGAAGGAGCGCCTCGCCAACACGCTCGTGTGGTTCGAGGGCATGTCCGCGAACACGGCGTTCTCCGCTATCTCGGCCATCTCGGCGCAGTCCTCGCAGTCCCCGAACAGCCCGAACTC
>JAUNRP010000341.1 GCA_030544165.1 bacterium | reverse complement strand
CGCGGAACCCCCGGATCTGCTCGTAGTGGGCGCGTCCCAGCGCGCTTCGGGCGTGTGCGGCCTTGGAGGTGAGTGTGAACACCAGGATGAGGCTGACGGTCACCACCATGGCCGCGATCACCAGCGGGAAGAACGAGGCCTGGGCGAGCGCCCGGAACGCGGCTGCCCCCGCGTTGATGAACATGGCCACCACGAAGAAGAAGGCCAGGCCAATGCCCGTGAGCTTGGCGCTACTGGCGAGGCCCCTCCGGCTGAACCACCCGGAGGTGTCCGATCGCTCGGTCAGGGCCTTGTTGAACTTCCCCACCTTCTCGGCGAACTTGCCCCGGAGCTCGGAGATCCGGACCTGGCTCCGTGACGCGAAGAACGCCTTCATCAGCTCGTTCTCGTAGTGGCTGAGCTCGGATCGCGGAGGGCCCTGGGGGTTGGCGGTGAGCTCCCAGTCGGTCACCTTGCCGCTCCGGGTGGTCTTGGCCGGCCCGATGGTGAGGTAGCCGCGGACCGCCAGATCGATCATGGTGGCGGTGAACGCCTCATCCGTGACGTGCTCCTCCTCGATCACCTCTCCTTCGGCGGGGCGGATGCCGTCCGGCGGGTGGAAGCGCACCGCAACGGGCGGCTCCTCCTTCATGCGCACCGCAGTGGCGGGAGCGCCCTCGGCGGGGAGCTGCCCGGGCGCGATGCCCTGGTAGATCCAGTCACGCCCGCGCCGGATGCGCAGGGCGGTGATTCCCCCGAGTACCGCGGCCCAGCCTCCGGCGGCCAGCGGCCAGTAGTCACCGATTGCCCGGCTCGCCACCTGGAGCGGGCCCGGTGGGGGCGCCGGCTCGCCGGGAACCGAGCCGCCGGTGCCGGAGCTGCTGGAGGGCCGGTCCACCAGGATCGGGCCGGGGTTCGCGAACGTGTCCGCCGGGTAGGCGGCCATGATCGTGAGGCCGCCACGGCGCGCGATGTCCGTCTGGGCGAACGTGGCGGTGGAGCCGCTGGAGGCGTAGTCCTCGCAGGGGGAATCGTCCCCGAACTCCCCGGTGTAGCAGGCCACGTCCACCACGCCGGCGGGGCCGGTGACCGTCACGGAGACGTTGTCCACCCGGTTGGGCGAATCGTTGAAGACGTTGTAGAACAGCTCGTCCTGATCACTCACGCCCTCCTGCCCGCGCACGGCGTTGATGGCGCCGTCCACCTGGTAGGTGAGCACGTAGGTCTGGACGCCGCTGCGGGTGTCCGTGGAGCCGTCCGGCGCTCCCACCGCGAGGCGAAGCATGGAGCCGTAATCGCTCTCCACCCAGATCTCCGCGGGTGCCCCGGAGGGGGAGGAGACCGCGAAGTCCGAGTACTCGAGCACCCGCGCCTTGCTCGTGTCCGGCTCCCAGCCCATCTGCTGGACCAGGGCGCGGTAGAACCCGAGACCGTCGCGCGAACCGAAGTCCCACTGGAACGTCTCGGTCACGAACAGCGTGCCGTTCTCATCGATCACGTACTCCACGGCCAGCTCGCGGATCACGTCCTGGCTCGGATCGCCGCTCTGCGCCCGCGCGGGCGGGGCGATCAGGATCAGCAGCGCGGCAATCAGGGTGGCCAGCACGGCGCCTGCCGTGAGCCGGCGCGTGCTCGGGGCACTCAGGGTCATGGGGCTCCTCCCGGGTCTCCCCACGAGGTTAGCGCGGGGAGGTTGCCCCGAGCGCGGCGGAGGCGCGGTTACCGCGCCGGAGTGCCCGCGCCGCAGTTACC
>JAUNRP010000340.1 GCA_030544165.1 bacterium | reverse complement strand
CTCGCGGGTCCTCCGGCTGACGGGACTAGGAGTACCGCGGCCCCTGACGGGAGCTAGCTCACGCGGGGGGTGAGGGTCTTTGCGCGGGTGGGGGCGTCGTCGTCGCCGGAAATAGCGAGCCAGTTGCCGAGGAGACGGTGGCCGCCCTCGGTGAGCACGGATTCGGGGTGGAACTGGACCGCGTGGAGCGGGAGGGTGCGGTGGCGGACGCCCATGATGAGGGATTCGTCGCCCTCGACCCAGGCGGTGGCCACGAGCTCGGAGGGGAGGGTGCGGGGGTCGATCGCGAGGGAGTGGTAGCGGGTGGCGGTGAAGGGGCTGGGGAGGCCGGTGAAGACGCCGGAGCCGTCGTGGACGATCTGCGAGGTCTTGCCGTGCATCGCGGCGGGCGCGTGGCCCACCACCCCGCCGAACGCCTCGCCGAGCGCCTGGTGGCCGAGGCAGATTCCGAGCATCGGGGTGCCGGAGGCGGCACACGCCTCCACCACCTCGAGCGTGGAACCGGCGCCCTTGGGGTTGCCGGGGCCGGGTGAGATGAGGACGCCGTCCACGGCGGAGACGGCGTCGGGGATGTCCGCGAGGGCGTCATTGCGGACGATTGTCAGGCGCGCGCCCAACTCCTCGAGGTAGCCGGCGATGGTGTGGACGAACGAGTCGAAGTTGTCGATGACGAGGATGTCAGCCAACGGAGACGTCGCTCTCGTAGAACGGCATGAACGGCGCGATCACGGGGAAAACCCACTGGAACAGGATGAACGCGATCAGCGCGAACAGGGCGAGCGCGATCAGCGCGCGGACCCAGGTGGGGCCGGGGAGCATGCGCCAGATTGCTGCGTACATGTCAGGCCTCCTGGTTCTCGGTGGGCTGGGTGGGCTGGATGGCCTCGGAGGGCGCGGCGGCCTCGGTGGTCTGGGCGAGCTCGGTGATCTCGGGAGGCGTGCCGGAGTCCAGCGGCGCCCAGTAGTCCAGCTCGGAGTGGACGATCAGCCGCTCGGCCGTGGACCACAGCGGATGGCACGTGGTGAGCGTCAGCATGGGGACCTCCGGCGGGGCACCCGGGCTCATGGGATTGGGGGCGATCACGCCCACCTCGGTGGGGAGGATGACGCTGGGCGCCTCGGTCACCCGGTAGACATACCAGGTGTCCGTTGTCTGCACGATGATCGGATCCCCGGGCGTGAGCTGATCGATGTGCAGGAAGATCGCCCCGTGCGACTGCCGGTGGCCCGCCAGCGCGAAGTTCCCCACCTCCCCCGCCCTGGCCGTGTCCGGGTAGTGCCCGGCGAGCCCCTTGTGCAGCACACCGTCCAGGGAGACGCCCTCCGCGATCGGGACCTGGTAGTCCGCGCCGAGCGTGGGGATGTGCAGGATCGCGAACGCCCCATCCGGGACTCCCGGCGGCGGCGGCGGAGCCACGGGGGCGGGATCGGTGCGCTTGTCCGAATCGCCGATCGAATCCTGGGGCGCAGCCGGGAGCGCCATCTCCGTGATCACGTTGCCGGTGTACTGCCGCGCCTGCAGGTCCGTCCACCACAACTGCCACACCACGAACAATCCCAGGAACACGCCCGCCGTGATCAGCAGCTCCCCCACCCCTCCGAGGATCACTCCCAGCGCGTCCGGTTTCCTCGAGTGACGACGACGCAGCTCCCGTCGCGTAGATCCCCTCACCTCTGCGTGGGCGCGGGGTGCGTCACGTTGGGCGCGGGTCTCGTCCGGGGTTTCCGTGTCCGGGTGGCGCTCCAA
>JAUNRP010000339.1 GCA_030544165.1 bacterium | reverse complement strand
GCGGCCGGGCCCTCGATCGCGAACGAGTACTGGCCGGCGGACTCGTAGCACTCGGAGGCGAGCCCCTCGCCCACGGCCTCCCCATTCACCCGCAGCCAGTTCTCCGCGGACTGTCCGCCCGTGGTCTCCAGCGTGGGGAGGTCCGTGGGGGCCAGGTCGATCCCGCCGGGCTGGTCGGTAGTGTTCTGCTGCGTGGGCGCGGGCTCGGGCGGCGGCGCAGGTGTCTCGGTGGTACACGCCCCCGTCCCCAAGACGACGGCGCCCACCACACCCGCGAGGACTCTCCGGCTCCACATGGCACGAGCATCCCACGGCGTACGGGCCCCGCATGGCGACACGGCCGCCTCCAGTTCCTAGACTCGGGCCCGTGACGATTCCCCCTGGCGGAGCGATGGAGCCCGCGCCCGGTCCGCCCGCCGCCACCGCACCGGCCCCGCCCGCGCCCCTCGGCGCCCGCACGTGGTGGGCGGTGGTGGTCCTCGGCCTCGTGGGGCAGATGGCCTGGACCATCGAGAACATGTACCTCAACCTGTTCGTCTACGAGCGCATCTCCCCGCAGCCCGGCGTGATCGCCGTGATGGTGGGGGTCTCCGCAGTGGCCGCCACGCTCGCGGCGATGGTGGTGGGCGCGTGGTCCGATCGCGTGGGCCGCCGCCGCCCGTTCGTGGCCATCGGGTACGTGGCGTGGGGCGTCCTCACCGCCGCGTTCGGCCTCTTCTCCGGGGCCGACGGCGGAGCTCCCGTTGCCGCCGCCAGCGTCAGTCTGGCCGTGGCCGGGATCATCGCGCTGGATGCCGTGATGTCCGCGTTCGGCGCGGGCGCCAACGACGGTGCTTTCAACGCCTGGGTCACCGACTCCACGGTTCCCGCCAACCGTGGCCGGGTGGACGGGGTGCTCTCCGTGTTCCCGCTGCTCTCGATGCTGCTGGTGTTCGGGGCGTTGGATCCGCTCACGCAGGCGGGGAACTGGATGGCGTTCTTCGGATTGGTGGGGGCGCTCGTGTCCCTCGCCGGTGTGGCGGCGTGGTTTCTGATGGAGGAGCGTTCGGTGCCCGCACGCGAGACCCCGCCGCTGCGGGCGATCGTGGACGAGCTGCGGCCCTCCGCCGTGCGCGCGAACCCGGTGCTGTACGTGACGCTCGCGATCATGGCCGCACTCGGGATCGCCTCGCAGGTGTTCCTGCCGTACCTGATCATCTACCTCCAGAACTACCTGGCCGTCCCGTACGCGGTGGTCCTGGGCGTGGTGTTGATCGTGGCCTCCGCGCTCACCATGTTCGGGGGCCGGGTGATGGACCGCGTGGGGAAGGACCGGTTCTTCCTGCCGGTGGTGGCGCTGTTCGCCGTGGGCCTCCTCGGACTCTGGGTGGCCCGAGATCTGTTTCCGGTGATCCTCGCCGGGATCGTGGCGATGGCGGGGATGCTCTCCTGCAACGCCACGGTGGCCGCGATGGTCCGGGATGCCACTCCGCTGGATCGAGCGGGCGTGATCCAGGGCCTTCGCATGATCGCGTTGGTGCTGGTGCCGATGGTGATCGGCCCCACGATCGGGGCGGCCGTGATTTCCGGAGCAGGGCAGACGTACGTGGACCTGGGGGTGGAGAAGCCCGTGCCGGGCCCGGAGATCTTCCCGGTGGCGGCACTCGTGCTGGTGCTCACGGTGCCGGCGCTGTGGTGGTGGCGCCAGCGGCTGCGCGCGGGCGCTCCCGCCACACCACGGGCCCCAGGCTCATAAACTCTGTGGCTTCCTG
>JAUNRP010000338.1 GCA_030544165.1 bacterium | reverse complement strand
AGCTGCTGGCGGAGGTTGCACGCAGGATGGAGACCGCAGAGATTGCCACCGTCACCCACCTGCCCACCAGGGGAGCGCCAGACCTCAGCGCGCTTGCGGCGCGGAAGGGTGAGCCGGACCTCGAGCAGTTGCGCGCCGAGCAGGACGCGGACGCGGAGGGGCCGCAGGGGTAGTTGTCAGCGCCTCCTTCTACGGTGGGTGTCATGCCCTTTCACCCGTGGCGCGCCTTGCGCCGTATGCCCGCCATCGACGTGTGGTGGGGCCACCTTCCCTCCGGCGCGGTGGGAGCGACAGACGGTGAAGTGATCTACCTTGACTCCCGCCAGTCGCAGGCACAGCGGCGCTCCACTCTCACGCACGAGCTGGTGCACGTCGAGCGCGGCCACCGTGGATGCCAGCCGGAGATCATCGAGCGGGACGTGCAGCGGGAGGCGGCTCGCAGGCTGATCCCCATGCCGCTGCTGCTCGACAAGCTCTCGTGGACCGAGGATCTCGCAGAATTGGCGTCGGAGTGCTGGGTGGATCGGCCCACGCTCATGGCGCGGCTCGATAGCCTGACGGAAGCGGAACGGGCACAGATCGTGGACCTGTACGAACGAACGGAGCGCGGAGCATGAGCGCCTTCGTGCAACTCACGCTGCTCGAGCGCGCAGTGCTGGACTTCGAGCGGGAGTGGAAGGGCAAGGTGGGGGCGAAGGAGACACAGATCCGGGAGCAGATGGGGATCTCCGCCACCAGGTACTACCAGATGCTCAACGCGCTCCTCTCGGACGAACGGGCGCTCGCCGTCTACCCATCACTCATCTACCGGCTGCGGCATCAGGTGGAGGCGCGGCGGCGGTGATTGCCCGAGCGGTGGCCTCGAACGCGGCCCGCTGCCGTTCGATGCTCACATGGTCATAGCGTCGGTTCACCGCAGCGGACGTGTGGCCCGCGATCTGCATGACCGTGGCCTCATCCACCCCGGCGGCACGCATAGCCGTCACCGAGCCGTGGCGGGCCTCATGGAGGTGCCAGTAGCGCCCGGAGGGGTGGCGGACTCCGGCGAGGTCTTGGAGAGCCTTCCACGCCGCCGTGTCCGACTTCGGATCGACGGGCATGGGGCGCGCGTTCCCGCGGCGGTCGGGCCGGGACTCGGTGAACAGTAGCCCCCACGGGTTCGCGGGGGCCTCGGCCTGCCACAGACGCAGCGCACCGGCCACGTCGGGGGAGAGGGAGAGGGTGCGGCGACTGCTCGCGGTCTTGGGGCGCACCAGGTGCCACGCTCCGGTGAGGTGGCGGGCCTCGTAGCCCTCGGGGATACGGAACGGCCCGGATCGTCCGGTGACGTAGGGGAGGGCCTGCAACTGCCACGAGATGTCGAGGATGCCTGAATCGAGGTCAAGGGCCTCACGGGTGAGGCCGAGGATCTCCATCTGGCGTGTGGGGTAGAGGAGGGCGAGATGGAACCTCACGCCACCCTCGGTGGTGGCTGCAGTGGCGATCAGGGTGGCGATCTGATCGAGGGGGATCGCGGTGCGGTCGTTTGTGGCAACGCGGGGGGCGTCCACCATGACCACGTTGTCCGCGATGGTGTGCCCCTCGGCGCGGGCGGCTTGGATCATCTGGGTGAGGGTGACGTGGACGGCGCGGGCGGTGGTGGTGGTGCGGCCCGCGTCGGTGACGGCGGTGGTGACGGCCCGGACGTGGCCGGGGTTGAGCCGGTCGAGGCGGACGTTGCCGATGGTGGGGACGATCCAGCCAGCGGGTGACGGCGCTGCGATCGGTGCCGT
>JAUNRP010000337.1 GCA_030544165.1 bacterium | reverse complement strand
GGCGATGGTGCCTGCCATGCCGGCGATCGCGGTGACGAGGGCCGCCAGCGTGATCACCACGAACACCTTGGTGAGCAGGGCCGTGCGGGTGACGCCCACGTAGTTCACGGCCGCGAGCACCGCCACGGCGGCGGCCGCCACGGGCCCGCGCCACTCGGCGGGCGCCACGTAGGCGGCGAACGTGAGCGCCATGGCCGCCACCGAGGCGGACTTGCCGATCAGGAAGCACCATCCGGCCGCGAAGCCCCAACGCGGGCCGAGCACCTCGGTCCCGTAGGCGTAGGTGCCGCCGGAGGTGGGGTAGCGGGCGGCGAGCTGGGCGGAGCTGGTGGCGTTCGCGAAGGCCACCACACCGGCGATCACGAGCCCGAGGAGGAGCCACCCCCCGGCGGAGCGCGCCGCCGCCGGGAAGACCGCGAACACTCCGGCGCCGATCATCGAGCCGAGGCCGATGAACACCGCGTCCGTGGTGGTCAGCGATCGCCTGAGCGAGGGGGAGGTCACGCTCCGCAGGGTAGCCGAGGCGGGTTACTTCGCGCGGATCGCCTTCTGGCTGGCCACGTGCATCCAGTGCTCCAGCGGTCCGCGGGAGAAGAAGAACTTCCAGGCCATCGCGAACGCGGTGAGCGCCAGGAGGTTCCAGAGCAGGAGCCAGTTCCCCGTCTTGTTCCACACCACCTCGGTGCCCTGGAACCACACGGAGACCACGTGCAGGGTGTAGATGCTCAGGCTCATCGAGCCGAGCGCCGCCAGGGGAGCGAGGAGCCATGCGGCGCGCGGGGCGATCAGGAGCCCGCCAGCGATCACCATCATCGCCACGCCGCTGGATCCCACCACCTCACCGATCCCGCCGGAGTGTGGCGCGGAGACGAGCGTCATGTGGGGCTCGGGCCAGGAGACGTTGGTGTTCCACTGGGGGCGTCCGGGTTCGATCGCCTCTCCCCACGACTCCTCCACGATCACCTCTCCGTTCTCCCCGAGGTTCCATGGCTCCTTGCCCTCCACCCACGGCTCCACGGCCACGCCATCGATCTTTCCGTCCGTGATCTCGGCGAGCTGATCGGGTGCCACGAAGGCCTCCAGGTCCTCGAGCGTGATGTAGCCGGAGACGTACATCTCCTCGTAGTACACGAGGTCCTCGGCCGTGAGCTCGAAGATGGGCGACTCACCGGTTCCGGCAGCGTCCACGGAGTCATCCGGGGAGACGAACTCGAAGGGCGGCGCGGCCCCCGGATCGATGCCCCGCAGCACGAAGTGGCTGCCCACGTAGCCGATCAGGGCACACAGGGCGCCCACCGCGAACAGCACGCCTGCCCGGCGGGCATCGGACCAGTCGAGGCGCGAGAGGCCCATGCCGAGGAAGATGAAGGCCATCCACACCACGCCCGGGTACTGGCCCGTGAGCATGAAACCGGTAACGGCGCCGTTGGGTTCGATCATCCCCTCGACCCCGAGCCCCACCACCTGCAGCATCACGGGGAGGTACTGGAGCAGGAGCGGCCCGATCACGGCCCACGCTGCCGCCAGGATCAGGAGGCTGCGTGCCCGCCATCTCAGGAACGGAATCGCGAGGGCGAACCAGACGGCGTAGTAGCCGAGGATGATCCCGATGGGCGTGCCCATCATCTGCAGGATCGCGGCCACCACCAAGAGCAGCGCGCAGCGTACGAAGACGCGCAGGCGCGTGCGCACCATCTTCTCCCCGCTGTGGGGCTCCAGGCGCCCGGAGAGGATGCCGAGGGAGAAGCCCGCCACCACGGCGAACAGGATCGAGGAGCG
>JAUNRP010000336.1 GCA_030544165.1 bacterium | reverse complement strand
TTGAACACCGCCACCTGATCCTCGGAGGAGGCCTTCCGCACCCCCCGCAGGGCCAACGCGATCTTCTCCACCATCGCCTCCACCCGGTCCTCCAACAGCTCGCGCTGCGTCTCCTCCGAGCGGAGGTGACCGGCGGAGCGGGCCATCGAACCGGTGTCCAGAATGGACTGGGCGGCCCGCCGCAGCGGCGTCTTGTGCAACGCCATGTCCCCCGCGCGCTCCGCCACCCACCGCACGGTCCCGGCCACGTCCAGCTTGGCCATGTCCTTCCCGTAGTCGGTGAGCAGACGCTTGCCAACAAGCTGCAGCAGCACGTTGTTGTCACCCTCGAACGTGGCGTAGATGTCCAGGTCCTGTCGGAGCTGCACCAACCGGTTCTCCATCATGTACCCGGCCCCGCCGCACGCCTCACGCGACTCCTGCAGCGCATCGAGCGCCAGCCACGTGTTCATCACCTTGGCCGCCGCCGCCTGGGTCTCCAGGTCCTGCCGGTTCTCATCGGTGTCCTGCCGCCCGGAGAACACCTCATCGAAGTGCTCCAACAGCTCGTTCTGCGCGAACGAGGCCGCGTACACCTGGGCGAGCAGGGGGAAGAGGCGGCGCTGGTGGCGCTGGTAGTCGAGGAGCTTGACCTCCCGGTGCTCGTCCGCGCCAGTGAACTGACGGCGCTCGGTGGCGTAACGGATCGAGATGGCGAGCGCCAGCTTGGACGCCACCACAGCGGCACCGGAGAGGGAAACGCGGCCCTGCACCAGCGTCGAGAGCATGGTGAAGAAGCGCCGCCCCGGGGAGGCGATCGGCGAGGAGTAGGTGCCGTCCTCCGCCACATCGCCGTAGCGGTTGAGCAGGTTCTCGCGCGGGATCCGGACCTGGTCGAACGCGATCCGGCCGTTGTCGATCCCGTTGAGCCCGCCCTTCCAGCCGTCGTCCTCGAACTGGATGCCGGGCATCGCCTTGCGCCGCCCGCGGGAGTCCATCTTCCGCAGCGGCACGTAGAACGCGTGCACGCCGTGGTTCACGCCCTTGGTGATGAGCTGCGCGAACACCACCGCCGCCAGCCCGTGCACCGCCGCGTTGCCGATGTACTCCTTCCACGCCGCCCGCACGGGGGTGTGGATCACGAACTCCTGCGTCTCCGCGTCATACGTGGCCGTGGTGAGCACGCCCGCCACGTTGGAGCCGTGCCCGATCTCGGTCATCGCGAAGCAGCCGGGGATCTCGAGCTCGATCGCGCCCCGCAGCCACTTGTCGTGGTGCTCGCGGGAGCCGAGCTGGTGGATCGCGGAGGCGAACAGCCCAAACTGCACGCCCGCCTTGATCTGCAGCGACGGATCCGCCACCACGATCTCCTCGAACGCCGCCAGGTACCGCCCCGGCTCGTCCTCACCGCCCACGTAGGTGGGGAACCCCCGGCGCGGGATGCCGGAGTCCCGCACGCCCGCGAGCTGCGTGAACACCCGCTCGCGGTGGTCCTCCTTGGAGAGCCCGTCGATCCGGTGCAGCTCCGGGTTCCCCATCGAGACCCGCGCCTCCCGGCGCAGATCCGCCCAGTGCGAGTCCAGCAGGTCCGAGATCGCGGCCACGTCAATGCGCTCGTCCTCGGGCAGGTCACCCGAGACGCCCACCGAGGGCAGCGGCGCGTAGACATCCCCCTCCTGCGGCGCGCCCGCGCCGTCCGGGGTGGCGGCGGAGAGAAGTTCGTCGGTGGTGCGGGTACTGGTCATCGTGTCTCCTCGACTGTGAGGGTTGGGTTTCCTGTCATCTCCCGCGCGCCGGTTTT
>JAUNRP010000335.1 GCA_030544165.1 bacterium | reverse complement strand
GGAGGACTCCGCCGTACCGCCGGAAAACCTCGCCGACTACCTGCGCGACCTCTACGCCCTCATGGAGCGCCACAACCTGCGCGGCATTCCCTTCGGCCACTTCGGGGAAGGCTGCGTTCACGTCCGCATCAGCTTTGACTTTTCCTCCGAGGAGGGGGTGGCGGTCTTCCACAGCTTCATGGAGGAGGCTGCCGCCCTCGTCAGTTCCCACGACGGTTCCCTATCCGGGGAGCACGGCGACGGGCGGGCGCGCTCCGCCCTCCTGCGCCATATGTACTCCCCCGAGATGCGCTCGCTCTTCGAGCAGTTCAAGCTCATCTTCGACCCGGAGCGCCTGTTCAATCCCGGAGTGCTCGTATGGGCGGATCCCGTGGACGAGGGCCTGCGTATGGATGCCGGCCAGCGCCGCCTGGAGATCAGACCCGTCCACCGCTTCAGCCGAGACCACGGCAGCGTGGTCAATGCAGTCAATCGCTGCGTCGGTGTCTCCGCCTGCCGGTCCCAGGACGACGCCATGTGCCCGACCTTCCAGCTCACGGGAGACGAACTCCACTCTACTCGCGGGCGGGCCCGCATCCTCTCGGAAATGTTCCGTGGAGAGACGGTCTCCGTCGAGGAGGCCACCGATGCCCTAGACCTGTGCCTGTCGTGCAAGGCCTGCGCTTCCGAGTGCCCCGTCAACGTGGATATGGCCACCCAGAAGGCTGAGTTGCTCCACCGGCGATATCGGGGGCGGCTGCGGCCCCGGGCACACTACGTCATGGGCTGGCTACCCCTGCTGACCCATCTCCTCCACCGCGTCCCCGGTCTGGCCCGCGTGCTCAACACCACGCTTGATCTGCCCGGCGTCTCGCACCTGGTCGCACGGCTGGGGGGTCTCGACACCTCGCGGCCGCTCATCCGCGTGGCCCCTCAGTCCCTGCAACGCTGGGACTCCCGCCGGGAACGCACCCTCGGCGGTGACACGGTTGTGCTGTGGCCCGATTCCTTCAACGCCTCACTAGACTCGGCCCCTGCCCGGGCCGCCGTCGACGTACTCGAGCGTCTCGGTTTCGAGGTCATCATCCCGCACGAGTTCGTTTGCTGCGGGCTGACCTGGCATTCCACCGGGCAGCTGACCACCGCCCGCCGCGTCCTCGAACACTCGGCCCGGGTTCTCCGCCCCTACCTTGACCGCGGGCTGACGATCGTCGGGCTCGAACCTTCCTGCACCGTCATGCTGGCCCACGAGTCCACCGAACTCAGCGATGACCTGGATGTCGCCCGGCTCGCCGCGCTCGTTCGACCATTCGCGGAGGTCATCGCCCCCCGCCTGTCTCAGCTCAGCGATGTGCTGCCCACACCGTCGGTCGGTGTCCTCACTCAGGTTCACTGCCACGAGCGCTCCCTCGGTGACCCCGCGGTGGCCAGCGAGCTTCTCGACGCCCTCGGAATCCCCGAGGATCAGATCAGCACGGGTTGCTGCGGGCTCGCGGGCAACTGGGGTTTCGAGAGGGGCCATGCGGACATGTCCTACCGGCTCGGTGAACGGGAACTCTTCCCCCGCGCCCGGGAGGCGACCGGCCCGGTTCTCGCCGACGGCTTCTCCTGCCGCACCCAAATCGCGCAGGGGACGAGTGAACGGGCACAGCACATGGCGGAGCTGCTCAGGGATCTGCTGACCATGGCCGATGTCCGATGGCCAGCCCGGCCCGAGGAGGATGCCACGATCCTCCCCTGACCACCTGGCTTAGGCCGGGGCCTCGACCGGCTCCTCGGTGACGACGATGCCGTCGGCGTCG
>JAUNRP010000334.1 GCA_030544165.1 bacterium | reverse complement strand
CCAGCAGCTCCCTCTCGTGGCCGGTGGCCTCCCCGGCAGAGGTGGGTGTGGCGGAGGCCGCGGGTGCGGGGGCGGGGGCGGCGGGGGTGGGGGTGCTCGGGGGCGTAGTGCCGGCCGCTCCCGGGCTCGCCGGGTCCGTTGTGGGCGTGGCCGTTCCGGTGGTGGCCTCGGCCGTCCCCTCTCCCGTCTCCCCGGCGGTCCCCTCTCCGGTCTCCCCTCCCGTCTCTCCGGCGGTCCCCTCTTCCGTCTCCCCGACGGCGGGGGCCGGCGTGGTGGCGGTGGGGCCTTCCGGTGCCACCTGGGTGGCGAGCACCGTGGGTGAGGGATCGGCGGAGGGTCCGCCGCAGGCGGTCAGGCCGAGTGCGGCGGCCGCTGCGGCGGCAATGAACGAGGTACGAAGTGCGCGATTCATGAATCCCTTTCGTTGATCCCTCAATTCTCCGTGGGATTCATGAGACTCGCATGAGGAGGACCTGAGAGCGTGCTCAATCCGCCTCGGGCGATCCGTCCGTGACCGGTGAGCGCCGGTGTGCGAGTCAGAATCGCGTCATGGACCCACTATTTCTGCCGATTTTGTGAGAGGTGGCCCCTGCGGGGCCTGACCTGTCACAAATTCGGCACCCCATGCGTCACATGAGGGCTCACCAGTCCCAGTGGCACCAGAAATCGCGCCGATTTTGTGAGAGGTGCCCCTCGCGGGGCCCCACCTCTCACAAAATCGGCAAAACCGGGGATCGCTGTGGGAGCGCCAGCGAGAAGCCAGCCTCCTACTCGCCCACCGTCTCGTCCGCGCGGTCCAGCAGCTCCTGCGGGAGCTCGATGCCCGCACGCTCCGCGGCGTCCGGGTTGACCGTGAGGATGAGGGTCTGGGAGGTCTCCACCGGCATGGTGGCGGGGTCCGCGCCCTCGAGGATGCGGATGGCCATCTCGCCCGACTGCACCCCCATGTCGTAGTAGTTGAACGCGTAGGAGGCGGTGGCGCCGCGCTCCACGGAGCCACCGTCGGAGGCGATCACCGGGATCTGGCGCTCCTCGGCCACACCGATCAGGGTCTCCACGGCGGAGACCACCGTGTTGTCCGTGAACACGTAGAACGCGTCCACATCGAGGGATTCGGCGGCCTGGAGCAGGTCCGCGGAGGTGGAGATCGTGGCGGTCTCGATGGTCAGGCCCAGCTTGGCGCCCTCCTCCTCGGCCCACGCGAGCTGCACCAGCGAGTTCTCCTCGGTGGAGGAGTAGACCACGCCCACCGTCTCCGCATCGGGAGCGATCTGGAGGAGGAGTTCGAGCTGCTCCTTCACCGGACTCTTGTCCGAGGTGCCGGTCACGTTGGCCCCGGGCTCCTCCCACGAGCCCACGAGCCCCACCTCCACGGGGTCGGTGACCGCACCGAACACGATCGGAACATCGGTGATCGCCTGCACCGCCGCCTGTGCGGTGGGGGTGGCGATCGCGAAGATCAGATCGAAGTCGCCGTCCGCGAAGGTTCCCGCGATCGAGGCCGCCGTGGTGACGTCCCCCTGCGCGTTCTTCTCGTCATAGGTGGCGGCGATGCCCGCGTCCGCGAGGGCGTCCTTGAAACCCTGAGCGGTGGCGTCCAGCGCCTCGTGCGCCACGATCTGGGTGATCCCGATGTGGTAGGACTCCCCGGATCCTCCCGCGGGCTCGGTGGTCTCGGACCCCTCCGTGGACCCTCCGGCCGGCTCGGTGGTCTCGCCCCCGGACCCCGCGGTGGGCCCGGTCGTTGTCTCATTGCCCCCGCACGCGGCCAGGGCGAGCGTGGCGGCTGCTG
>JAUNRP010000333.1 GCA_030544165.1 bacterium | reverse complement strand
ACCGTCACGAAAATCTGGCGCACCCTCACGGGAATTGGAGGAGCATGGGGGTATGAACTCTGGAACCGCCGAACCCGCCACCAACCCCGGACCCGAGGGCTCGGATCCCTACCTCTGGCTGGAGGACGTGGAGGGCGAATCGGCCCTCCTGTGGGTGAACGAGAAGAACGCCGCCGCCGAGGCCACCCTCCACACGGACCGCCAGCGCGAGATCGAGCAGCAGATCCTCGAGGTCCTCGACTCCGATGACCGCATCCCCGCGGTGGTCCAGCGCGGCGAGTACCTCTACAACTTCTGGACGGACAAGGACCACGAGCGCGGCCTGTGGCGCCGCACCACGTGGGACTCATACCGCACGGATTCCCCGGAGTGGGACGTCCTCCTCGATGTGGATGCCCTGGGCAAGGAGGAGGGCGTCAACTGGGTGTGGCACGGCGCCTCGGTGCTCTACCCGAGCCGCGATCGCGCCCTGATCTCGCTCTCCCGCGGAGGATCGGACGCGGACATCACCCGCGAATTCGACCTCACCACCCGCACCTTCATCGAGGGCGGCTTCTCCCGCGAGGAGTCCAAGGGCGGCCTCGTCTGGGCGGACACCACAGGCGAGAGCGCCCTCGTCTTCACCGACACCGGCGAGGGCTCCATGACCCGCTCCGGCTACCCGCGCACCGTGCGCCGCTGGCGCCGCGGCACGCCCTTCGAGAGCGCCGAACTGCTCTACGAGGGCGAGATGGAGGACATGTACATCGGCGCCGGCTTCGACTCCACGCCCGGCTTCGAGCGCACGTTCGTCCAGCGCGCGATCGCGTTCTACGATTCCGAGCTCTACGAGCTGCGCGGCGATTCCCTCGAGCTGATCGCCGTCCCCCGCTCCGCCGAGGCGAGCGTGTGGCGCGAGTGGCTGCTCGTCACCCTCCGCGATCCGTGGACCGTGGGCAACGCCACCTACCCCTCCGGCGCCCTCCTCGCGATCCCGTACGAGGAATTCCGGGAGGGCAGCGAGGCCTTCACCGTCCTCTTCACCCCCTCCCCCACCACCTCGCTCGGTGCCGCCACCGCCACGCGCCACCACGTGGTGGTCACCCTGCTCGACGACGTCCGCAACCGTCTCGAGGTCCTCACCCCTCCCGTCCGGGGAGACTCCGGCCCGGACGACGACGGCGGGTGGCGCCGCCGCGACCTCGACCTCACCGCCCTCGGTGACGGGGCCGACGAGGAGGCGCTCCGGTTCGCCACCATCGCCGTGGCCGCTGTGGACGCCCGCGAGTCCGACGACCTCTGGGTCACCACCCAGTCCTACCTCTCCCCCTCCACGCTCGGCCACCTCTCACTCGACCCGGACGGCGAGCCGCTGAGCTACGAGCCGCTCAAGTCCAGCCCCTCGTTCTTCGATCCCAGCGGCATGCAGGTGGAGCAACACTTCGCCATTTCCGACGACGGAACCCGTGTCCCGTACTTCCAGGTCACCCCGGCCCGGGGTACGGAGGGCGCGCCGAACGGCGGGCGCGGCGAGGGGTCGGGTGCGGGAAGTGCGGAAGGCGCGCCGAGCGAGGGGCACGGCGCGGGGACGGGCGCTCTCTCGACGGAAGATGCGCCGAGCGACGGGCGCTGCGAGGGGGCGGGCGCGGGGAGTACGAAAGGTGCGCCGAGCGACGGGCGGGGCGAAGGGGCTGGCGAGGGGGCGTCGTCGCCGGGTCCGACGCTGCTGTATGGCTACGGCGGGTTCGAGATCGCGCTGCTGCCGGCGTACAACGCGTCGGCGGGGCGGGCGTGGCTGGCGCGCGGCGGGACGTACGTGGTGGCGAACATC
>JAUNRP010000332.1 GCA_030544165.1 bacterium | reverse complement strand
CTGAGCGCCACGGACTTCCCGGCTTCGCCGCGATCCGGGCAGAACTCGGTGTGGTACGTGGACGCCGCCGCCCTGGTGGCGGCGCAGCGGGACGCGGTGGACCAGCCGCGCGTTCCGGCCGCGCTCGCGGAGGTGGGGGAGCGGATTCCGGCGGTGGCCTCCCCGGGCCTGGGCGTGGAGGTGGGGGACACCTCGATGACGCTCAACGGGCGCGGCGTGGAGGTGGTGGCGGTGCTCGAGTCCGTGGCCGGCGTCCGGCAGACGGTGGAGGGGCTCGTGGTGGATGCCGCGGCGCTCCCGGAGGGGCCCATCTGGGTGCCGCGGGCTGCGCTGATCGATGTGGCGCCCGGAGCGGATGCGGCGGCCGTGGCCGAGGAGGTGCGCGCGGTGGCGGGCTCGGGAGTGGCCACGGTGCGGGAGGGGTACGGCCTCGGCTTCGACGGCTCGCCGCTCGGGGACGCCATGCGGGCCACCCAGATCGGCGCCGTGGGGATCGCGGCGGCGTTCGTGGGGCTCGTGCTGGTGCTCACCCAGATGCTGGACGCCCCGCGCCGGGCGCGGGTGGTGGCCGTGATGCGCACGGTGGGCCTGCGTCGGGGCCAGGCGGCGCAGCTCGCGGCGTGGGAGTTGGCGCCCACCGTGGTGGTTTCCGTGGTGGCGGGGGCGCTCGTGGGACTGCTGGTGCCGTGGATGGTGGCCGCCACCACGGACCTGACGCCACTGACCGGCGGGGAACGTGAGCCGGTGCTGGCGCTGGACCCGGGCGTCGTCGGGGGAGTGCTGGGAGTGATCGTGCTGGTAGCGGTGGCCGCGGTGGCGATCTCCGCGTGGGTGGCCGGGCGGGCCTCGATCGGAACGGAACTGAGGGAGGTAGGGGAATGACGGACATTGACGGTGAGCCGGAGATCCTGTGCGAGAACCTCGTGCGCATCTACTCCACGGAGGGGATCGAGGTCCAGGCGCTGCAGGGGCTGAACCTGCGGGTGGACCCGGGGGAGGTGGTGGCGATCGTGGGCGCATCCGGCTCCGGGAAGTCCACGCTGCTGAACATCCTCTCCGGGATCGACACCCCCACGGGCGGCCGCGCGGAGGTGGCCGGGCGGAACCTCACGTACATGGGGGAGAAGGCGCGCGTGCTTTACCAGCGTGAGGTGGTGGGGTTCGTGTGGCAGCAGACGGCCCGCAACCTGCTGCCGTACCTGACGGCCGCGCAGAACGTGGAGGTGCCCATGACGCTCGCGGGGGTGGCGAGCGCGAAGGAGCGGCACGAGCGGGCCGAGGAGCTGCTGGACGCGCTCGGGCTCCCGGACAAGATGGGCGCCATGCCCGCCGAGCTCTCCGGGGGCCAGCAGCAGCGCGTGGCGATCGCGGTGGCGCTCGCGAACAGGCCGCGGGTGCTGCTGGCGGACGAGCCCACCGGGGCTCTGGACCGCGCCACGTCCGCCGAGGTGCTGGACCTGATGCGGGCCACCTCCGAGGCGCTCGGCGTGACGATGCTGGTGGTGACGCACGATCCCACGGTCTCCGAGCACGTGCGCCGCACCATCCAGATCCGGGATGGGCGGACCTCCACCGAGGTGCTGCGGCGCATGGAGCGCGGCGAGGACGGCTCCGAGGTCCACGTGGCCGAGGAGTTCACGGTGATCGACCGCTCCGGCCGGCTGCAGTTGCCCGAGCACTACGTGAGCGATCTGGGCCTGCGGGACAGGGTGCGCCTCTCGCTGGAGAGAGACCACGCAGCAGTCTGGCCCCAATCTCCCCCCACCCCCAACAAAAACCGTGAGGGTGCGCCAGATTTTCGTGAGGGTGCGCCAAA
>JAUNRP010000331.1 GCA_030544165.1 bacterium | reverse complement strand
TGGCCGGAGGTGGACCGGCGCACCCTCTGGCGCGCCGTGGAGACGTACGCGCGGCGCGACCGCCGCTACGGCGGCGCCGTGGATTCCCCCGGGGGCCAGGACTCCTAGGCCGTTCCGGCCGCCTCCATCACATCCGCCACGAGGCGCCGAACCTCGGCCGTGAAGAACTCCTCCGGGTCCGCCACCACGTTCACCCAGTGGCCGAACAGCTCGAACGAGATCATCCCGAACAGGTGGGTCCACAGCCGAATCGCGTGGACCGCCACGTGCGGCGGAATCCCCATCGCGGCGGCCGTCTCGGCGTCGACGGCGGAGGCTCGCCCCGCGTCGTCATCCGCCGGTGCTTCATGGGGTTGGCCCCCGGCCCCGAGGACGCCGATGAGGACCCTGCCCACCCCGCTCGCCGGGTCCACCGTGTCCGTGGGGGCCTTGTAGCCGGGCACGGGGGTCCCGTAGATGAGGGAGTAGCGGTGGGGGTGGGCGATTGCCCACCGGCGTACCGCCAGGGCCACGGCGAGGGCGCGCTCCTGGGCCGGCTCACGTGCGGCGCGCTCCGCCGCACGCGCCGCCGCGGCCTCGACGTCACGGTAGGCCGCCACGATGAGCGCGGTGAGGAGGGCGTCGAGTCCCGGGTAGTAGCGGTAGAGCGCCGAGGGGGCAAGGTCCACCTTGGCGGCGACGCCACGGATCGTGAGGGCGGACGCGCCCTTCTTCTTGATGATGCCCGTGGCCGCGTTCAGGATCGCACGCTCGAGGCGCACCCGGTTGGCGGCACGTACCCCCAGTGCTCCATCTGCCCTCGCCATCAGCGTTCCTTCCCGCGATCACGCCATCACCTTCAAGAGTCGAGAACAGTGTACTTGTTTCCGTGGTGGAGATCTGCCATGCTCTCAACCAAGAACACTGTTCACGAATTGGAGGGGAACCATGGCCACGCACCTGATCCTGGGAGCCGGACCGATCGGATCGTCGCTCGCCGCCGAGCTGGCGGCGCGCGGAGAGGACGTGGCGGTGGCCACGCGCTCGGGCACGCAGCTCCCGGGCGTGCGCGCCATCACGCTCGATGCCGCGGATGCGGGCGCCCTCACCGCCGCTGCCGAGGGAGCGCGCACCATCTACGTGTGCACCAACCCGCCCTACCACCGCTGGCCCACCCAGTGGCCGCCCATCGTGGAGGCCGTGATCGCGGCGGCCCGCGCCACGGGGGCCGGAGTGGTGATGACGGGCAACCTCTACGCCTACGGCCGTCCGGGCGGCGCCATGACGCCGGAGAGCGCAGAACGGCCCACGGAGTCCAAGGGATCCACCCGCGCGGAGATGTGGCAGCGCCTGAAGTCCGCGCACGATGCCGGAGAGATCCGCGCCGCGGAGGTGCGCGCCTCGGACTATTTCGGCCCCGGAACCGGCACCACCAACCACCTCGGCTCGGGATTCTTCACCGCCGTGATGAGCGGGAAGCCCGCCCAGATCGTCGGGAATCCCTCGGTGCCGCACGCGTGGGCCTACGCCCCGGACATCGCCCGCGCGCTCGCCGCGGTGGGCACGCGGGATGACCTCTGGGGCCGCATCTGGTTCGCCCCGCACGTGGCCCAGCTCCCCGCGCAGGAGATGGCGGACAGGATCGCGCAACTGGCCGGGGCGCCCACACCCGCACGCGTCCGCCAGTACCCCGGGTGGCTCGTCACCGTGCTCGCCTGGTTCATGCCCGCCCTGCGTGAGGTGAGGAAGGTGGCCTACCAGCACACCGAGCCCTACCTCGTGGACGATTCCGCGAGCCGCGCTGCCCTCGGCGTGGAGCCGACCCCGCTGGCGGAGGCACTCGCGGCCAC
>JAUNRP010000330.1 GCA_030544165.1 bacterium | reverse complement strand
CAGATACTCGTGAAGGTGCGCCAGAACCACGAACTCGCAACCCACGTCGCCAACAGTCCGGGGGCATGCGCCTCACCAAGATCGGCCGCGAACTCGCCCGCCTCCCCATCGATCCGCGGCTCGGCCGCATGCTTATCGAGGCCGAGAAGAACGGCTGCGCCTCCGAGGTGCTCGTGATCGTGGCGGCGCTCTCCGTTCAGGATGTGCGCGAGCGCCCCCAGGAGAAGCAGCAGCACGCAGACCAGTTCCACCGCCGGTTCACGGACCCCACCTCGGACTTCCTCGCCTACCTCAACCTCTGGCGCTACCTACGGGTCCGCCAGCGGGACCTCGGATCCTCCGCATTCCGGCGCCTCGCCCGCTCCGAGTTCCTCAACTTCCTCCGCTTCCGCGAGTGGCAGGACGTGGTGGGCCAGCTCCGCCAGCTCGCCCGGCCACTCGGCCTCACCCTCAACCCGCTCACCCTCCCCAAGGCCGCCGCCTTCCCAAGTGACGCCACCACCTACGAGATCGCCGCGATCGTCAACCAGCACGGCAACTCCTCCGCCGCCGCCTCCGCGGACGCGATCCACCGCTCCCTCCTGGTGGGCCTCCTCTCCAACCTCGGAACCTGGGACCAGCAGAAGCGCGACTACGAGGGCGCCCGCGGCACCCACTTCGTGATCTGGCCCGGCTCGGGGCTCGCCAAGAAGCAGTACGAGTGGGTGATGGCCGCCGAGCTCGTGGAGACCGCCCGCCTGTTCGCCCGCACGGTGGCGCGGATCAAGCCGGACTGGGTGGAGCCCGCCGCCGCGCACCTGACCAAGAAGCAGTACTCCGAGCCCTTCTGGTCCACCCGCAACGGCGCCGCCATGGTCCACGAGAAGGTGACCCTCTACGGGCTCACCGTCGTCGCCGATCGGACCACGCTGCTCGCCAACATCCCGAGCGACGCTGCCCGCCAGGACGCCCGCGAGATGTTCATCCGCCACGCGCTCGTGGGCGGGGAATGGCGCGGCCGCCACAAATTTGTCACCGAGAACCGCGAGCTCCTGGAGGAGGCGGAGCAGCTCGAGAACCGCACCCGCCAACGCGGCCTCCTCGCGGATGACGAGACCCTCTTCGACTTCTACGACGAACGCCTCCCGGACGCCATCGTCTCCGCCGGCCACTTCGATTCCTGGTGGAAGCAGGAGCGCCGCGAGCGCCCCGATCTCCTCACCTTCTCCCGCGAACTCCTGCTGGCCGGCGCGGACATCGATGAGGACGCCTTCCCCACCACCTGGCGCCAGGGCGATCTCACCCTCCCCGTCACCTACACATTCGACCCCACCGCGAAGGACGACGGCCTCACCATCCACATCCCCATCTCCGTACTCGCCCGCGTGCAGGACGTGGGCTTCGACTGGCTCGTGCCCGGCATGCGCGAGGAACTCGCCGTCGCCACCATCCGCGCCCTCCCCAAGAAGACCCGCGTCCAGTTGGTCCCGGCTCCGGACACCGCAGCTGCCATCCGTTCCTTCCTTTCCGACGACGACGCCGCCGAACCCTGGGCTGACGCGTTCGCCCGGGCGGCCCGCCAGCTCCGTGACGTGGTGATCCCGGCCGACGAGTTCGATCCCGAAGCCCTCCCCAAGCACCTGCGGGCCACCTTCCGAGTGGTGGCTCCCAACGGATCGGTGCTGGGGAGCTCCAAGTCCCTGCTGGCTCTGCAGCGGCAGCTCGCGCAGCAGTCGCGCGATGCGGTGCGCAACGTGGTGCGCAGCGCGGTCAAAGCCGCCGCCGCAGACCCCCGCACCACACAGCAAACCCACAACCGTGAGGGTGCGCCAGAATTTCGTGAGGGTGCGCCAGA
>JAUNRP010000329.1 GCA_030544165.1 bacterium | reverse complement strand
GAGATCGAGGGTGCGGAACAGGGAGGGGAGGTCGAGATCGGAGATGGGCAGGTCCACGAGCCTCAGTGGAGGCAGGGTGGTCTCCTCGGTGCCTCGGCATGCCTGCCGTGCGAACCAGTGGCATGGTGGAGACATGGCCGCCATTGCCCTGCACCTTGACCACCGCCCCGCCGAGACCCCGCTGGTGCTCCTGCCACCGTTCCCGTTCGATGCGCGATTCTGGGACGCCGTCCGCGCTCTCCTCACCGACCTCCCGGTGGTGGTGGCGGATCCTCCCGGATTCGGCGATTCCGCCGCTCCGGCGGAGCTCGCGCAGTCCGTCGGCGAGGAGGAGACGCCCGCGCTCACCATCTACGCCCGGGGAATCGCCGCCGCGCTCGATGAGCTCGGCGTGGAGAGGATCGTGCTGGCCGGCCTCTCGATCGGCGGCTACTCCGCGATGGCGTTCGCCGAGCTCTTCCCCCAGCGGCTCGCGGGCATCGGGCTGCTCGATACCGCCGCGGAGGAGGACCCCGAGCAGAAGAAGGCCGACCGCCGGGAGATGGCGGACACGGTGGAATCCGGGGAGGATCCGGGCGAGATCCTGCTGGAGAGCCTCCCGAACATGGTCTCCGCCGCCACGTTGGAGGAGCGCGAGGACGTCACCTCCACCCTCAAGGGCTGGTATGCGGAGGCCCCTGCGGCGGGCGTCATCTGGTCACAGCGCGCCATGGCCAACCGCCCCGGGCGCCTGCAGGTGCTCCGCGGCCTGGACATCCCCGCGCTCGTGGTCCGCGGGGCGGAGGATGCCGTCTCCTCCGCCGAGTCCGCCGAGGCCATGGCCAGCGCCCTGGGCACGAACGTGGTGGAGATCCCCGATGCCGGCCACCTCTCCGGGGTGGAGGCACCCGGGGCCGTCGCTGCCGCCCTCCGCGACCTCTGGGAACGCGCGGTCCGCTAGGCCCCCCGCCACCCCGGAAGCAGGCGCTCGAGCGCGGTCTCGAGCGAGATCGAGTCCCCGTCACGTCCCCCTGCACCGATCACGCGGGGAGGGTCGATCGCCTCCGGGCTCACCGTGCGGAACCGGTCCAGCAACGAGAGGTCGGAGGTCAGCCGGTAGAGCCGCCCGTCCGTGCCGAGCCCGATGGTGCCGTCGCGCCGCAGCAGCCACCCCTGGACGTCGGTGCGCGCCTGGCCCCGCCCGCCGAATCCCCGCACCACGAACCGCTCCGTGGGCAGCCCGGCGTCCAGCGCGGCCGTGGTGAACTCGTCCAGCATCCGCTGGGCCGCCTCACTCTCGGTCCGACGGCGGCGCTCCAGTGCCGCTGCGTGCTCCCGGGCCGCTTCGGTCCTCTCCTCCCGCCAGTTGGTCACGGGTGGTGCGGGTCCTCACCGCTCGTCTCTTCCCCCGACGGCGGGGGTGGAGCGGCCGCGAAACCGAGGGTGGACTTCATCTCATCCAGGTAGGCCGAGATCGAGTCCTGCTGGCGGGTCAGTTCCCGGACCTTGGCCTCGGCATCGTTCCGGGCGAGTTGGGCCTCCGCCTCCGCCACGTTGCGGAGCCGATCCGCGTCCGTTCGTGCGCGGGAGAGGATCTCCTCCGCCTTCGCGCGCGCCTCCTTCACGGCGGTGGCGGCGCTCTGGTCCGCCTCCCGGCGTACGGTGCTGGCGCGGTCGACCGCCTCGGCGAGCCGCTTCTCCGCCTCCTGTGCCTGGGTCCGTGCTGTGCCGACCACCTCCTCCATGGAGATGCGCATCTGGCTCATGCGTTCGGAGTTCGCCTTCTCCGAGAGCTCCCGGGCGAGCGCGAGCTCCTTCTCCAGTGCCGCGCGAACCTGCCGCGCATCGTCCTCGGCGCGCG
>JAUNRP010000328.1:343-1853 GCA_030544165.1 bacterium | reverse complement strand
GGCCCGGTCAGGCGGTGTGGCCCACGCAGTGCCTGCGACGCCAACGGCACCCGACGGGGAAGGGGGAGGCGCCGTCGTCGGGGAGAACGGGTAGCCGGGCCGGCCCGCGGCACCGGGCCCCGGCGTGGCATGCTGGGACCATGCGCGAGATCCCGGACAGTGGACCCCCCACGGTGCCCGACGGCGTGCCGGTGCGTGACGAGCAGGCGGGACCGCTCGCGACGGAGCGGCCGGAGCTGCTGATCATCTCGGGGATGTCCGGGGCGGGGAAGTCGCGGGCGGCCTCGGCGCTGGAGGACCTCAACTGGTACGTGGTGGACAACCTGCCGCCGCGCCTGCTGGTGACGTTCGCGAGCATGATGCGGACGGGCGATGCGGCCCCCCGGCTGGCGGCCGTGGTGGACGTGCGGAGCGGGGAGTACTTCCAGGAGATGGACTCCGTGATCCAGCACCTGCGCAAGATGCGGATGCCCTACCGGATCATCTTCCTGGACGCGGAGGATGAGGAACTGGTGCGTCGTTTCGAGTCGAACCGGCGGCCGCACCCGCTGCAACGGGGCGAACGGCTCCTGGACGGCATCGCGCGCGAGCGGGAGATGCTGCGGCCGCTGCGCAACCGGGCGGACGTCCTCATTGACACCTCCACCACCTCCGTGCACGATCTGGCGCGCAAGGTCCGTGCGCTCGTGCAGGAGCCGGCGGAGAACAAGCTGCACCTGACCGTGATGAGCTTCGGATTCAAGCACGGCATCCCGCTCGATGCGGACAACGTGCTGGACGTGCGGTTCCTCGCGAACCCGTACTGGGTGAACGAGTTGCGCCACCTGACCGGTCAGGACGAGGACGTGCGCGAGTACGTGCTGGGCAGGCCCGGGGCGCGGGACTTCGTGGACAACTACATCCAGCTCATCACGCCGGTGCTCGATGGGTATGTCCAGGAGCTGAAGTCGTACGTGACGTTCGCGGTGGGGTGCACGGGGGGCAGGCACCGGTCGGTGGCGATCTCGGAGGAGATCGCACGCAGGCTGCAGGATTCCGGCCACGCGGTACGGGTGCTGCACCGGGACGTCGGGAGGGAATGATGGCGCACCCACGGGCGGTTGCCCTGGGGGGAGGGCATGGGCTGGCGGCCACCCTGCGGGCGCTGCGCCACCTGACGCGCGAGCTGACCGCGGTGGTGACGGTGGCGGACAACGGCGGATCCTCGGGACGCCTGCGTGAGGAGCTCGGGTGCCTGCCACCGGGGGACCTGCGGATGGCGCTCTCCGCACTGTGCGATGACACGGAGTGGGGCCACACGTGGAGGGACATCCTCCAGTACAGGTTCTCCACCGGGGGGCCGCTGGACCACCACGCGGTGGGCAACCTCCTGATCGCCTCGATCTGGGAGAAGCTGGGCGATCCGATCGCGGGCCTCGAACTGGTGGGGCAGTTGCTGGGCGCCCGCGGCACGGTGCTCCCGATGGCGATGGACCCCCTGGAGATCTCCGCCGTGGTGGTGGACGGGGAC
>JAUNRP010000328.1:0-333 GCA_030544165.1 bacterium | reverse complement strand
TGTGGATCGAACCCGCGGAGCCGCGCGCCTGCCCGCAGGCGGTGGACGCCGTACGTGCCGCGGATGCGGTGGTGCTCGGGCCGGGCTCGTGGATCACCTCGGTGCTCCCACACCTCCTGGTCCCCGATCTCGCCGCCGCGCTCCGGGAGACCAGTGCCCGCCGGATCGTCACCATGAACCTCGTGCGGCAGCGGGGGGAGACGGAGAGCATGACCGCGGCCGATCACCTGGGGGTCCTGCGGGACTACGCGCCCGGTATGACATTCGATACTGTGATTGCCGACCCCCGCGCGGTCGATGATCTGGACGAGGTCTCGCAGGCTGCAGAAGAAT
>JAUNRP010000327.1 GCA_030544165.1 bacterium | reverse complement strand
TCCGGGCCCCGACCTCTCACAAAATCGGCAAGACGGCCGGCGCGAACCATCAATCGCCCCGGAGCTGTGGCCGGCGCGAACCGTCAACCCGCGCGGGTGCCGCGAGCCGCCAGCAACTTCCCGAGCAGCGCTATCACCGTCCGGAAGCCCTCCCGGTAGTCGTTGGCACCCACGCGGATGTTGATCCAGCCGGCACTGCTGAAGGTGTTGTCGCGAGTGAGATCCTTGCTGTGGCCCTCGCGGGAGAGGTGCGGACTGCCGTCGTAGTGGATTGCGATCTTCGCGTCCTCATAGGCGAGGTCGGCGGTGCACACGATTCGGTTTCCGCTTCTGAGCGCGTACTGCAGGGAGGGTTCCGGGAGGCCCGCGTGGAGGATCGCCAGCCGAAGGGCGGTTTCGGGCGGGGAGTCCGCACCCACCCGTATGAGCCCAGCAGCAGCGCGCAACGAGGCCACCCGCGCCCGCCGGCCCTCCCACTCCGCGCTCGTAGCGGTCCTCGGCGGCGGAGTCCGAAGCGCCTCATCCACCTCATCGAGAAGGGCGAGCAGAGAGACGAGGTCTGCAAACGCGGCGTCCCTGCCTTCAATACCGTGCCGCGGCACTCGCACCAGGTGATCGCCCAGCATCACGGCGCGGCGCTGGGAGAGCGAGGAGGAGAGCTCCATCCAGATCCGCTCCGGCGATGACACCCTGACTCCCGAGAAGGTTCCGATGCCCCGCCCCACGAACCCGTCCCTGTGGCACAGGACGCCCCGCGAACGAATCACCTCCCGCGCGGACGCGACCGTGAGCTGGGGCCGCGCCTCCTCGAATCCGTCCAGGAGCTCGATGCCGAGCACGTTCGCGGCCGAACCGTGGGAGACCCATGCCTCTGGATGCCGCCGGGCGATCGCCCCCGCGATCATGCCCGGGGTGGTGGTGAAGTCAGCGGACGCGTAGAGGCCCCACCCCACAGAGGTCACGTCCCCGCGCCGTCGCAGGTCCCTCTCGCTGATCCCCACGGCCGCTGCTTGGGCCAGGGTGAACACCCGCTGCTGGAGCTCGGGCGGGAGCGGAACGAGGTGAGGCGACATGGCCGCAGTCTGCCCGAGCCGTCGCCACCCACGGAGGCTCTCTCCACAGCCCGCACCCCAGACCACTATCAGTCAACCCCCCGACGACGAACACGCGCCTTCCGTCTCGACACCCGGCCCCGTGGTGGGTGAGGGAGTCGGGCCAGCCCTCGGGTCCGTCGTCGGGCAAGGCGGGAGTGAAAGACGAGGGCGGTATTAGGCCGGCGCCGGAGTCCAGTCGTCTGGCCGGCGGATTCCGTAGAACGTGAAGTCCTCCGCCAACTGCGTCACGACCAGGCCCCCGCAATCCATGAGGATCTCCGGCCGCTCGTAGCTCAGTGTCAGATCGGTCTCGGTGAGTTGGATGGAGAAGTGCTGATCGGACATGCCATCGTTGCACGGGTCGCCTCCGGGGGCTGTCACCTCGGCCACGCCACGCGGCCACGGCACACTGACCGGGGCGGCCGCCACCGGGTACCAGTAGGCGAGCTCACACGAGTCAGACTCGCAGTAGAACGTGAACGAGCCATCCCCGCTCTCCGTCACAGACGCGCATCACTGGATGAACGGCGCAGCTCGTACTGGCCGTCAAACGACATCTCCAGGGGCATCCCCACGGCAAGCGGAGGCCCCGCTCCCCATTGGGAAGGGGGCCCCAAGGTGGTGCTAGCGGGTCTGCCGTGGTCGCATCGCCAGAGCACCGGCTCCCGCAAGGACGAGCATTGCGCCAATGATTCCGAGTGCGGCTGTGTTGGCACCAGTCGGCGGGAGGTCCGGCTTGGCTGCGTCGCTCGCCGACGGTGATGCCGAGGGCTGCGGTGCACTCGCAGG
>JAUNRP010000326.1 GCA_030544165.1 bacterium | reverse complement strand
CTCGGGCCCCCGCCCTGCCGCCTGGCCGCCACCCGCCCCACCAACCTGCGCGAAAAATTCACACATGCCCAGTGATTTCACATGGGCATCTGTGACAAGCGCGCGCATGTCTGCGGATGACCCCTTCATCGTGCTCGCCCGCGCCCCCACTGGGCACAAGGTCCCTCCCACCCCCGCCATTTACGAAATACTGTTCTTTCGTAATTGATCGCGCGCCCCCAGGGCCGTACCCGCACCAACCCGCACCACCGGGAGCCCCATGAGCCACCTCAGCGAGCAGCTGCGAGCCCGCGCGATCAACCGCCCCTGTGAAAGCGCTCCCGGCCACCACTCCTCCCTCGAGGCCCTGCCCCCCGGCGCCGCCGGCACCATCTGCGGCATCTGCGACCTCGTCCGCCCGGACACCGCCCGCCGCCTCTTCGACCTCGGCTTCATCCCCGGCACCGCCGTCACCAAACTCCGCCAGGACACGTTCGGCCGCACCATGATCGTGGACATCGGCGGCTACGAACTCGCCCTCCGCGGCGCCCAGGCCCGCTGCATCACCGTGCAGCTCGCCGTCCCCGCCGCCGCCTGAGCCGTCATGTCCCACTGCTCCCCCGACGACGACGCCCGCCTCCCGTCCGCGAGCCGTCACCGTGGTCCGGGGGCAGTTTCCGTCCCCGCCCTCGCCACCCGCACCCGGCGGATCGCGCTCGTGGGCACCCCCAACGCGGGCAAGACCACCCTCTTCAACGCGCTCGCGGGCACCCGCGCCCGCACGGGCAACTACCCCGGCGTCACAGTGGCCCGCCGGGAGGCCGTGATCGAGCCCGAGCCCGGGATCGAACTCGCCCTCGAGGACCTCCCCGGCTGCTACTCCCTGGACCCGATCAGCCCGGACGAGCAGATCGTGGTGGACCTCCTGGACCCGGACCTCCCGCACCCGGTGATGCCGGACGCCCTCCTGGTGGTGGCGGACCTCACCACGCTGCGCCGATCCCTCTCGCTCATCTCCCACCTCCTCAACCTCGGGCTCCCCACCACCGTGGTGGCCACGTTCGGGGACGAACTCGCCCGCCGCGGCGGCACCGTCAACACGGAGCACCTCGAATCAGCCCTCGGCGTCCCGGTGCTCGCCGTCCCCGCCGGGGACCAGCGCCGCCTCGCCGAACTCCGCGCCCACCTCGCCAACCCGGACCGCTGGCGCGCCCGCGCCCTCCCGATCCCGCTGGACCCGGCGGGCCTCGGATCCTGGATCGAGTCCGTCCTCACCCGCTCCGCCTACCAGCCCCCACGGCCGGACGACCGCTCCCGCACCATCGATTCCGTCCTCCTCCACCCGATCTTCGGCACCGCGATCTTCTTCGCGGTGATGTTCCTGCTGTTCCAGGCGGTGTTCACCGCCGCGGCGCCCTTCCAGGACCTGATCGAACAGGGCTTCGCCGCCCTCGGCGAGCTCACCTCCGCCCACGTGGCCCCGCCCTGGCTCGCCAGTTTCCTCGGCACCGCGATCATCGGCGGGCTCGGCGGCGTGCTGGTGTTCGTGCCGCAGATCGCGCTCCTCTTCCTCTTCATCTCCGTCCTCGAGGGCACCGGCTACATGGCGCGCGCCGCCTTCCTCATGGACCGCGTGATGAGCCGCTTCGGCCTCGAGGGCCGCGCGTTCGTGGCCCTCCTCAGCTCCCTCGCCTGCGCCATCCCCGGCATCATGGCCACCCGCACCCTCCCGAGCGCCAGGGACCGGATCGCCACCATGATGGCCGCCCCCCTCATGACCTGCTCCGCGCGGATCCCGGTCTACGTCCTCCTCATCGGTCTGCTCATCCCCGCGGAGAGCCGAATCGGCCCAATCGGCGCCCAGGGCGCCGCCATGTTCGCCCTCTACCTGGCCGGCGCCCTCGCCTCGCTCGGCACCGCCT
>JAUNRP010000325.1 GCA_030544165.1 bacterium | reverse complement strand
CGGCTCCGGGGTCGGCTCGGGCGCCGGTCCGGTCACGGTCAGGGTGCGAGTGACATCTCCGGCGACACCCGCGGTCTCGTTCAAGATGCGGACATCGTACGTACCGGGCGCGACGTTCTCCGGCACCGTCCAGGCGACGCTCGCGGTGGCGCCTCTCACGGTCCGCGGGGCGTCGTAATCGACACCACCGGAGACTCCGGTGCGCTGCACGTTCACCCACTGGCCCTCGATGAGGAGCTGGGTGGCGTAAACGTCACCATCGTTCGCGAAGCGGACGGCGGAGAAGAAGATGTTCTGGGCGGGATCGTCGAGGTCAGCCACGTCGATCGTCACGGACTCGACTTCCGTGTACACATCGGCGCCGGCGGTGAGGTACTCGAAAGTACCGATCTCCGAGACGAGGAGGCGCATGGACACGTTGGTGGTGTCGATACCGGGAGTGGTCGGCAGCACGTTTCCTGCTTGGGCTTCCGCCAGCGTCAGACCGCTCGGGGCCACGATGATGTAGCCGCCGGGCTGTCCCCCAGCCGGGGTGAAAGTGGCGGGGACGGAGTCATATGCGACTCCGGTGACATCGACCGGCCCCGCCACCTGAACGAGGGAACCGATGTTGGCCGCGTTGGCCAGTGCCTCCGGGTAGCCCACCATGTCCACGAGGTAGAGGGAAACCGGGAGGGTGACATCCTGGTTGACGGTCACGTTGGACGTGACCGGGGTGCCGACTAAGTAGGCCTCCACATCGTTTGGGAAGCTCGCCGCGCACCCGAAATCTGCGCAGGCCGCCTCGTACGTCTCCGGAACAGCGGCGGAAGCCGGCACGCTCACGCCAACAACGGCAGCCACAGCGAGTGCGGCGCCCGCGGTCGTGAGCGAGGAAACCCCCATTATTTTCATGACTCTCCCCTTCATGGAATGTTGATTCAGGTCCTTTCTACATGCGCTCGGCACGCGATACAACCAGATCCCACGCTTCAATCGGGACCATGTGGCACACCTCTCACTTGCGGTGATGCAAGTTCCACCTGTGAGGGCCGAAGGGCCTGGTCAGGCGCGCGAGAGCAGGCTCGAGAGCGCCGAGGTGAAGAAGCGCATTCCATCCGTCCCGGTTCGGGGACCCATGGGGCCATCCGGCCCGTATCCGGGCTCCACCGCGTGCTCCGGGTGGGGCATGAGGCCCATGATCGTCCCGGACTCGTTGGTGATCCCCGCGATGTCCCGCATCGATCCGTTCGGGTTGCCACCGGCGTAGCGCAGCACCACCCGGCCCTCGCCCTCCAGCATGTCCAGGGTGGCCTCGTCCGCCACGAAGTTTCCCTCGCCGTTCTTGAGGGGAATGGTGATCTCCTCCCCCTCCTCGAACTGGCTGGTCCACACGGTGCGGTTCGATTCCACCCTCACGCGTTGATCCCTGCACACGAATCGCTGGCCGGCGTTCCGAATCAGCGCGCCTGGCAGGAGGTGGGACTCGCAGAGGATCTGGAAGCCGTTGCAGATTCCGAGCACGGGCATGCCCCCGCGGGCGGCCTCCACCACGGAGGCCATCACGGGCGCGAAGCGGGCGATCGCACCGCAGCGGAGGTAGTCACCGTAGGAGAAACCTCCCGGGATGACGATCGCGTCCACACCCTCCAGGCTGTCGGACCCATGCCACAGGTCCACGGCCTCCGCCCCGGCGAGGCGGACGGCCCGGGCGCCGTCGCGCTCATCCAGGGAGCCGGGGAAGGAGACGATCCCGATCCGGGCGCTCACGCGGTCTCCTCCGCGGTCACGGAGACCACATCCTCGATCACCGGGTTGGAGAGCAGCGTTGTGGCGGCCTCACGGGCCGCGGCGAGGTGCTCCTCCGTCACCTCACCCTCCACCGTGAGCTCGAAGCGCTTGCCCTGGCGCACTCCCTCGAACCCCTCGAATCCGAG
>JAUNRP010000324.1 GCA_030544165.1 bacterium | reverse complement strand
ACGGGGGCATTCGCCCCACCGGAGGTTGCGGGGGCAGCGGCATCACCGGGAGCCGCGGCGGCGTTGGTGGCAGTGACGGCCTCACCGGGGGCCGCCTCCGGCGGCGAGGCGAGCAGCGCCGCCCCGATCAGCCCGGCCACCAGGTACACGATCCCGATGATGAGGAAGGCGCGGGTGGGCGTGTCCGGGGTCTGGGCGATCAGTGCCTGCGCGAGGGGTGAGGTGACGGTGGCGCCGAACCCGAATCCGCCCACCGCGAGGCCCGTCACGAGCGCGGTCCGATCCGGGAACCACTTCTGCAGCAGAGCGATCGGCACGATGTACGCCATCCCGAGCCCGAATCCGCCGAGCACCCCGTAACCCGCCACCAGCAACCAGAACTGGCCCGGCGTGGCCGCGAAGGAGGAGAGGATGATCCCCGCCGCGTAGATCTCGATCCCGATCAGGGCTACGCGCCGGGGGCTGGTGCGGTCCTGGAGGCGGCCGCCGATGAAGGCGCCGATGAAGATCATCCCGATCGCCACCTCGAACGGCACGGCGGCGGCCACGGGGCTCAGGTCCATGCCGGTCGGATCCTGCAACGCCTGGCCGAACAGGGACCACGCGTACACGCCGCCGATCACGAGCTGGACGAGGACGCCGCCAATCAGGGCGAGCCACCGGGTATGCATGGCTTCGATTCTGCCCCGGCTGGCCGGGCAACCAGCACGCGAAGGTCCCGGTAGGAGTGTGATCTGCCTCCGGTTGCGGCCACGCCGAGGCCCGCGCAGGGGCGATGCTGTGACACGCTTGGACGGTGGATGATCACACCGCCGCAGCGCTGCGCGAGGCCCTCGCCGAGGCTGGCCTGAGCCGGCGCCCGATCGCCGTACTCGACCTCGATGCCGTGGATGCGAACCTTGCCGCGCTCCGCCGCCGGGCTGCGGGGAAACCGATCCGGGTGGCCTCGAAGTCCCTGCGGGTGCCTCGGCTGCTGGAGCACTCGCTCGCGGCCGACGGGTTCTCCGGCGTGCTCGCCTACACGCTGCGCGAGGCGCTCTGGCTGGTGGAGAACGGGGTACGGGACGTGGTGCTCGGCTACCCCACCACGGACCGCGGCGCTCTCGAACTCCTGGCCGCAGACGAGCGCGCGCTCGCCGAGATCACCCTGATGGCGGACTCGGTGGACCACCTGGACCTCATCGAGTCGGCGATCGCCACCCCCTCCCGAAACAATGTCGCCACCCCCTCCCGAAACAATAAGTCCGGTTCTGCCCCGAACTCAGTGCCAAACCGGACTTATTGTTCAGGAGGGGAGGGGGAGGGCCCGGGGGAGGGGGAGGGGCGCGTGCGCGTGGCCCTCGAGCTCGACGCCGGGTGGCGGCCCTCCAAGGCGCTCGGCTTCGGAGCCCTCCGCTCACCCATCCACTCGCCGGAGGACCTCGCCGCCCTCGCCCGCGAGGTGGGGCGCCGCCCGCACCTGAAACTCGTGGGCGTCATGGCCTACGAGGGCCAGGTGGCAGGGGTCGCGGACGCCGGCCGGGGTGCCTACCGCCGCGCCGTCCGTTTCATGAAATCCCGCTCGACGGCGGAGCTCGCCACCCGTCGTCAGCTCGCCGTGGACCTCGTGCGGCAGGTGGCGGACCTGGAGTTCGTCAACGGCGGCGGCACCGGATCCCTCGAGACCACCGCTCGGGAGGACGCCGTCACCGAGGTGGCGGCGGGCTCGGGAATCGTGGGCCCCGGCCTCTTCGACGGCTACACCTCCTTCCGCCCCCAGCCGGCCCTCCACCTCGGCTTCCAGGTGGCGCGCCGCCCCGGCCCCGGGGTGGTCACCCTGATGGGCGGAGGGTGGATCGCCTCCGGCCCTCCGGGCGAGGACAGGCTGCCCACCATCGCGTGGCCGAGCGGCCTGAGGTACGTGAAGGACGAGGCCGCCGGGG
>JAUNRP010000323.1 GCA_030544165.1 bacterium | reverse complement strand
ATCGCGGGGAACGGGTCCGGGTTGGCGACCGCGCGGGCGTGGGTGGAGAGCCACGGGATGTCGGAGTGGGTGGACCTGCCGGGGCGGCTCCCCCGCGAGGATCTGCGCGAGCTCTACTCCCGCGCGGACCTGTACCTGAATCCCGCGGTGCTCGAGGCCTTCCCGGTCTCGGGGCTGGAGGCCCGGGCCGCGGGTCTGGTGGTGCTCGCGCGGGCGGGTTCGGGCGCGGCGGAACAGTTCGAGGACGGTGTGAGCGGAGTGGCCGCACCGAGTGATGAGGCACTCGCGGGCGCGATCGTCCGGCTCGCCCGCGATCCGGACGAGCTCGAGCGGCTCCGCGCCGGCAACCGGGAGCAGCCTCCGCCCTTCGACTGGCCCACCGTGGTGAACCACAACGCCGCGGCCTACGCCGCCGCCATCGAGCTGGTCCACCGCACTCGCTGACACGAACGTCAGACCTGCGAGAACACCACTCCAAGGTCCTCCCGGATCACCAGATCGGCGCGGTCATCAAACGGGGTGGGCTCGCGGTTGATCATCACGAGCCGCCGCCCCCGGTAGTAGTTCGGCAGTCCCGCCGCCGGGTACACCACCATCGAGGTGCCCCCGATCACCAGCACGTCCGCCGCCCGGATCGCCGCCACGGCCGCGTCCACCACCGCGCCGTCCAGCCCCTCCCCGTAGAAGACCACGGTGGGCCGCACCACGCCGCCGCACCCACACCTGGGCACGCCCAACCCGTCCACGACGGCGGCGCTCACTTCCCGTACGGAAATTACGCCCTCGCCGTCGGGGGGAACGACGGCGGCGCCCACCTCCCGTACGGAACCCACACCTCCGTCGTCGGTGCCGACGACGGGCGAGCCCGACGCGGATCGGCCCCCGCCGCCCGCCATGACGGCGGCCGTGACGGCGTTAGCGTTATGCGGCTCCCCGCAGCCGGCGCAGTAGAACTCGTACAACGAACCGTGGAGCTCGTGGACCACACGCGAGCCGGCGCGCTGGTGGAGACCGTCGATGTTCTGGGTGACCACGGCGGCCAGGTTGCCCGAGGCCTCGAGTTCCGCGAGCCGGCGGTGGACCACGTTGGGCTGGGCCCCGGACATGTTGGTGGCGCGGAAGTAGCGGTAGTAGATCGAGGGGTCCTCCTCGAACAGCTCGATGCCGAGGATCTCCTCGAGCGGGTACTCCCACTGGGCGCGGTACTGGCCGTCCTCGCCGCGGAAGTCCGGGATCCCGGAGCCGGTAGAGACGCCCGCTCCGCCGAAGAACACGGCCGAACGCGCCTCGGCGAGCCACTCGCGGAGGGTGGCGATGGCGCTATCGGCCGTGTCCGGCCAAGCCCCGCCCGGCCCCACGGCCTACTCCCACTCGATGGTGCCCGGCGGCTTGCTGGTCACGTCCAGCACCACGCGGTTCACCTCGGGCACCTGGTTGGTGATCTTGTTCGAAATCGAGGCGAGCACCTCGTAGGGGACGCGCGCCCAGTCGGCGGTCATGGCGTCCTCGGAGGTGACGGGGCGCAGGACGATCGGGTGGCCGTAGGTGCGGCCGTCGCCCTGGACGCCCACGGAGCGGACGTCCGCGAGCAGCACCACGGGGCACTGCCACACGTCCCGGTCCAGACCCGCGGCGGTGAGCTCGGCGCGCGCGATCGCGTCCGCGCGGCGCAGGATGTCCAGGCGCTCCCGGGTGACCTCGCCGATGATGCGGATACCGAGGCCGGGCCCCGGGAAGGGCTGGCGCCACACGATCTGCTCGGGCACACCGAGCTCGAGGCCCACCGCGCGGACCTCATCCTTGAAGAGCTCGCGGAGGGGTTCCACGAGGTCGAACTCGAGGTCCTCCGGCAGGCCGCCCACGTTGTGGTGGCTCTTGATGTTCGCGGCGCCCTCTCCCCCGCCGGACTCCACCACGTCCGGGTA
>JAUNRP010000322.1 GCA_030544165.1 bacterium | reverse complement strand
AGGTGGGGGTGGAGGAGAGGGGGTGGGGGAGGGGGAGTCCTTCTACTCGGACTGCCAGGACTCCCACAGGGCCGCGTACTCGCCCCCAGCAGCCACGAGCTCCTCGTGCGCGCCGAGCTCCACGATCCGGCCGTTCTCCATCACGGCCACGCGATCGGCGTCGTGCGCGGTGTGGAGCCGGTGCGCGATCGCCACCACCGTCCGCCCCGTCAGTACCGCGTTCAGGGACTGCTCGAGGTGTCGGGCCGCCGTGGGATCGATCAACGAGGTGGCCTCATCCAGCACCAGGGTGTGCGGATCGAGCAGCACGAGCCGCGCGAGCGCGAGCTGCTGCGCCTGCGCAGGCGAGAGCGTCACCGCGCCCGATCCCACCTTCGTCTCCAGCCCGTTCTCCAGGGCCTCGGCCCATTCGAGGGCGGCCACCATGGAGAGGGCCTCGCGCATCTCGGTCTCGGTGGCGTCCGCCCGGGCGAGGCGGAGGTTGTCCGCCAGCGTGCCCACGAACACGTGGTGCTCCTGCGTCACGAGGGCCACCTCGCGGCGCAGCCGCTCCTCGGTGAGGTCCACCAGGTTGGCGCCGCCCACCGTCACGGAACCACCCGTGGGCGGGTGGATGCCCGCGATCATGCGGCCGAACGTGGACTTCCCCGCCCCCGACGGCCCCACCATGGCGAGCCGCTCTCCGGGGATCAGGTCCAGCGAGACGTCATGGAGCACATCCCGGCCATCGATGTAGGCGTAGCGCACGTCCCTCGCCGTGATCGCGGAGTCCATCGGCTCCGGGCCGCCGGGCTCGCGATCCGGCTTCACCTCACCCACCCCGAGGATGCGGGAGAAGGAGGCGCCGGCCACCTGGATCTCGTCCATCCACATCAGCAGTTCCGCCATCGCCCCGGCGATCTGCACGGTGTAGAGCGCCACCGTGGACACCTGCCCGAGCGTGGCCCACTCCTGGCTCACCAGCCATCCGCCCCACACCACGGCCACGGCGGTGGGGACCACCGTGCCGAGCGTGATGCTCGGGAACAGTACCGCCCGGAGCGTGAGGGTGTAGTCCTCGCGCTCCCAGGACTCCCGTACGGCGTCCCTCATTCGCCGCCGACGACGCTCCCCGAGTCCCAGCGCATCCACCGTTGCGGCGTGCTCCACCGTCTCGGTGATCTCTCCGTTCAGGGTGGCCCACGCCTTGGAGGAGGCGGCGTAGGCGGCCGCCGAGCGCTTCATGTACCAGCGGGCCGCGGGATAGACCACGGGGAGGGAGACCACCATCGCGATCGCGGTGAGCGGGGAGGCGAGCACTGCCGCACCGAGCACCAGCAGCACCGTCACCGACTGCACGAGCACCCGGGGCACGCCGAATCGCACGGCCCACTGCACCCGGTCCACATCGTTGGTGGTGCGGCCGAGCAGGTCTCCTGATCCGGCCTTCTCCACCGTGGAGAGCGGAAGGGCGGTCACCGTTCCCATGAACTCCTCGCGGAGCTGGGCGAAGATCGTCTCCCCGAGCACGCGGGACTGGCGGTCTCCCACCCCCATCAGGAGGGTCTGGAGCACCAGTGCGAGCACGAGCAGCAGACCGATCCGGGTCACCGCCTCCACGGTGGTGCCGGCGCCCACCTCGTCCACGAGCACGCCCACCATCCACGGCACGGCGAGCGCCGCCACGGCCCCGAGGGCCTGGATCCCCACCACGAGGCCCAGTGGCACCCGGTACTGGCCGAGCAGGCGTCGGGCGTAGGCGCCCACCGTCTTCTTGTCAGCGAGTGGGAGCTGCATCCTCCACCTCCTCGAGATCGCGGCGGGTGACCACCTGGTAGTACTCGCGGGCGGCCGCATCGCCATCGTGCGCGCGGTCCATCAGCTCGCGGTGGGTGCCGCGGGCACGCTCCGTGCCGTCGGCGCCCAGGAACACCACCTCGTCCGCGTGCTCGAGCAC
>JAUNRP010000321.1 GCA_030544165.1 bacterium | reverse complement strand
GAACGCCGCCTTGAGGTCGTTCAGTTCCTCGTCGCTCACGGAGCCCTCGGTCACGGGAATGCGCGGCACCACGGGGCGGTCCACCATCTCGGTGATGACGTCCTCGGGGAGGCCCACCACCACGGGGCCCGGACGGCCCGACGTCGCGGCGAAGAATGCCTCGGCCACCACCTCGGAGGCGCGCTCGGCCTCGTCGAGGACGAACACGCGCTTGGTCTGGGTACCGAACCACGCGTACGGGTCGAACTCCTGGAAGGCTTCCTTCATGCGGTGTTCGAACGGGATCAGGCCCACGAAGAGCACCAGGGGAGTGGAGTCCTGCCACGCGAGGTGGATACCCACAAAGGCGTTGGATGCGCCGGGTCCACGGGTCACCATGGCCACACCGGGCTGACCGGTGGCCTTGCCCACGGCCTCGGCCATGTAGAGCGCACCGCCCTCCTGACGGCACACCACGTTCTCGATCCCCGAGTCGTACAGGCCGTCGAGCACGTCCAAGTAGCTCTCACCGGGAACGGAGAACACCCGTTCCACGCCGTGGTGCTTGAGCGACTCGACAATGAGATGGCCGGCTGACTGCTTGGTCATTACTACCTCCTGATAGGGCCCCGGACTCGCCAGGAGCCGGAAGGATGAGCGATAACTTCCATAAATGGTATCGCGTTGAACTATTTACCGGGTGTTATAGGTCGCCATGCATGATTTCTCCGCCGACCACCGTGGCCGTGACCTGCACGTCCTTGATGGATCCCGGGTCCACGTCATAGATGTCCTCGGAGAGCACCACAAAGTCCGCGAGCATGCCCGCGGCCAATGTGCCCTTCACGTTCTCCTGGTGGGATGCGTAGGCGCTGCCCACGGTGTAGGCGTGCACCGCTTGATCAACGGTGATGCACTCCTCCGGGACGAACTGTGCTCCGGAGGCGGTGCGGCGGTTGACCATGTCGTGGATGTTGTACAGCGGCGGGTATTCCACCACGGGCGCGTCCGTCGACGCGGGTGCGACCATGCCGGCGTCGATGAGCGACTTCATGCGGTAGCACAGGCGCGTGCGCTTCTCACCCAGGGCCTTGGCCATGCCGTCGCCCAGCTCGTTGACAAAGCGCCCCTGGGAGACCGGAACCACTCCCAGGGAAGCGGACCGTGCGACCTGTTCGTCGCTGGCCACGCCGAAGTGCTCGATGCGGTGGCGGGCGTCCTCGCGGGGGAACTCGGTCTGCGCCTTCTCGATGATGTCCAGGACCAGGTCCACGGCGCCGTCGCCGATCGCGTGGACGGCGAGCTGCCAGCCGTTCTTGTGCGCTGCAATCAGGCGGCGTTCGAGCCACTCCTGCGGGAACTGCAGGAAGCCCACGTTCTCCACACCGTTCTCGGCATCCGCGGCGTAGCCCTCGGTCATGAAGGCGGAGCGGCCGATCAGTGAGCCGTCCGAGAGAACCTTGACGGCTCCGATCCGGAACCAGTCGTCCCCCAGCCCCGAGCGGATCCCCAGATCCAGTCCGAACGGCTGACCCTCGGCGGGGAACTCCTGGGCGGCGTCCTTACCGGTGGGATCGATGGGGTGCAGCGTGGTGAGGTAGGGCATCACGGTGGCGCGCACGCGCAGCCGGCCCTGTTCCTTGGCCAGTTGGTAGGCGGCGATGTCCGTGACGGACTGACCGATGTTCGCGGGCGAGCCCAGGCCGGGCTCGGTGACGGACGTGATGCCGGCGGCCAGAGCGGCGTCGCACGCGGCGGCGATCTGATCCGCCACCGTGTCGGTGGTCTTGGCGGGGATGGCCTCTTGGACCAGGCCGCGAGCGGTCTCCGAAAGCAGGCCCTGGGCGGCACCGTTCTCATCAAGGGGAACGTCCCCGCCCTCGGGAACCTCGAAGCCCTTGCGGTCCGGGTACCCGGCTACTTCGAAGGCCTTGGTGTTGGCCACGGCCATGTGGCGGGAGTTGTGCCACAGCCACACGGGGTTGTCCGG
>JAUNRP010000320.1 GCA_030544165.1 bacterium | reverse complement strand
AGCAGGCCGCCACCCCACCCAGCACCCCACCCGCCACCCCACCCGCCCCCCCCGAGCACCCCCTCGCGCGCACCCCCGTGGAACTCACGGACGGCGAAATCACGCTCTCCCCCGCCACCGAGGCGGACATCGCAGTGATCACGGCCGCCTGCCAGGACCCGGCCATCTCCCGGTTCACCACTGTCCCGAGCCCGTACACCGAGGAGCACGCGCGCGAATTCGTGACCCGCTACGCGCCCCAGCAGTGGAAGAACGGGGGCGCCTCCTGGGCGATCCGGCGCGGCAGCGAGTTCCTCGGCATGGTGGACCTCATGGTCGAAGCGGGACGCACCGAGCCCCCGTGGCAGGCCGAGATCGGCTACTGGGTGGCACCCGAGGCCCGCGGCACGGGCGCACTCGCCCACGCGATCCCCCTGCTCCTCGATTTCGGCTTCGGCACAATGAACCTCCGCCGCATCAACTGGTTCGCGGATGTGGACAACTGGCCGAGCTGGAAGGCCGTGTGGCGCCACGGCTTCGTGCGCGAGGGCATCCGCCGCGCCTACGACCTCCGCGAGACCGGCGAGGCCCGGGACATGTGGCAGGCCTCCCTCCTCGCCACCGACCCCCGCACGCCCGCCACCGAGTGGGACGGCCCCACCACCACGGCCGCCGGCACCCCCGCCCCCGCAATCCCCAGCTCGCGCGATCCCGAGGCACTCGTGCGCCAGTTCCACGCCACCTACCGCCTCCCCGTCCTCACCAGCCCCGCCAACGTGGACATCGAACGCGTCCACATGCGCATGGGCCTGATCGCGGAGGAGTTCGCCGAGCTCGTGGGCGCCGTCTACGGCGAGGCCGCCGAACAGACCGTCCTCGATGCCGTCTCCCAGGCCGTCGCCGGCGACGACCACACCCGCGACACCATCGAGACCGCGGACGCCCTGGCGGACCTCATCTACGTCATCTACGGCATGGCGCTCGAGACCGGCATCCCCCTGGACGCCGTCCTCCACCAGGTCCAACGCTCCAACATGTCCAAACTCGGCGCCGACGGCCAGCCCATCTACCGCGAGGACGGCAAGGTCCTCAAGGGCCCCGGCTTCTTCAACCCGGACATCGCGGCCGTCCTGGAGCGCACCCGCCTCGCCCCGTAGGGCCAGGCGATCTAGGCCGGCACCACCGGCTGCCGCAGGATCGTCCGCAGTTTCTCAGGCGCCGACTTCCGCGGATCCCCCAGGTAGATCTCGTGATGGTCCCCGCCGAACGTGTACCCGCCCTCCGGCATCACCTCGTGGTGCAGCCGCGCCAGCACCGGCCCCTCCTCCGCATACGGCCCCACGTGCATGATCTGCAGGCTTGGTCCCTCCTCCAGTTCCAGCACGCGCACGTCGTGGATCGGCAGTTCCGGCTTCTTCGACGACGACGCCGCCAGCCCCGCCTCGATGTCCCCGTCCGTCACGGGCTCGGGAATCGGGATGAGCATGGTCCAGTCCCACTCGTCCTTCCGTCCCTCTGCGAACGCGGTGGGGTCCGGGGCGCTCCACAGGCCCTCGAGCGGCCCCACCACGAAGTCGTCGCCCGTGCGCTTCTTCAGCTCCGCCCGCACGGCGTAGGCGCTGGTGTAGAGCGCGGGCACGGCCTCGGCGTAGCGCTCGGAGGTGTTCGGATCACCGTGGCCGTCAATGGCCAGGTACCGCATGGGCGGAACCTCCACGAGCACGAACTCCTTGGTGCCGGGCGAGTACAGGTTCTTGTGGGTCTCCTTGGCCGAATACCTCATGGCGCCCAACCTAGACCCGCGCACTGCGGGCGCGGTAGCGAACGGGGCCGACCTCGCGCCGTCATCGCCCCGATCCGAGCTTCAATCCCCACCCCCTCCCCCACCTCGTCCCCAAGGTGCTCGGCAATCCTCACAGATGCCCTCGTGATGTCACGGCGCATCTGTGAGGAATTCCGAGCAACTTCCGAGGGGGGGGTGGAGGGGCGGGGC
>JAUNRP010000319.1 GCA_030544165.1 bacterium | reverse complement strand
AGCTCCCACCATGGCACGCCTGGCGCCGGCAACCGCCCCGGTGGAGGCCGCCGCGCCCGTGGTCTCACCCTTCGTGGACGTGGTAGCCGGACGGGAGATCTTCGCCCGTGAGATCGTCTGGCTGGCCGAGCAGGGCATCTCCACGGGCTGGCCGGACGGTACCTTCCGCCCGTACGAACCCGTGCTGCGTGACTCGATGGCGGCCTTCCTCCACCGATTCAGCGGCTCCCCGGCGTGGGGAAACTCGGCGTCGCTCTCGATGTTCTGGGATGTGGTCCCCGGGAGTCTCATCTTCTACCGGGAGATCACGTGGCTCGCTGCCACCGGAATCACCACCGGCTGGCCGGGCGGATCATTCGGACCGTTCGGCCCCGTCAACCGCGATCAGATGGCGGCGTTCCTCTACCGACTCGCCGGATCCCCCGCCTACAGCCCCCCGACCACCTCCCCGTTCGTGGACGTTCCCACCACCCACCCCTTCTACCGGCAGATCGCCTGGATGGCGGAGACCGGAATCTCCACCGGCTGGCCAGACCGCACCTTCCGGCCCTTCGAGCCCATCAAGCGAGACGCCACCGCGGTCTTCCTCCACCGCTTCAGCGAGCGGTTCGCCCCCGCCGTCGCCGCCACGCCTCCCGCCAGCAACGTGGCCTGCGGGACGCTGACCCACGGCGGCTGCTTCCAGGTGAGGGAGTCGGGGGTGGCGTTCGGCACCTCGCCGGACGCACTCTTCCAGCCAGCCGGCGCGATCGGCGTGCGCTGGCGCGCGGCCGGGGGCGCGAGTTCCGGGCTCCGCCACCCCACCTCCGCCGAACGCTGCGGCCTGGCGTCCGGCGGCTGCGTCCAGGCGTTCCAGCGCGGCTCGATCTACTGGTCGCCGGGCACCGGGGCGCAGATCATGTGGGCCGGCACCGCCCTCACCAGCTTCTGGCAGGCGCGCGGCGCGGAGTCCGGCAGCCTCGGATACCCCACCGGTGAGGAGACCTGCTCCGGCACCCGCTGCACCCAGTCCTTCCAGCGCGGCACCGTGGTCTGGACTCCCGACGGCGGCGCCCGCCTCCGCGACTCCGTCACCGGTCCCATCCCCTGGTCGGCAGCCGGGACACGGACGGTGGTTCCCGGCTCCGATCCCGGACGCGGCTCCGGCGGCCTCCTGACCTACCAGGTGGAGATCGAGAACGGCCTCCCCATCGATCACCAGGCCTTCGCCAACGAGGTCCACACCATCCTGAACGATCCCCGCGGCTGGCGGCGCGACTTCGCCCGCGTCTCCTCCGGCGGCACCGTCCGCCTCATCCTCGCCTCGCCCACCTACGTGGATCGGCTCTGTGCCCCTCTCGACACCAATGGCTACACGTCCTGCCGGCGGGGAAACCACGTGATCATCAACGCCAACCGGTGGGCCTACAACGCCCAGCCCTTCGTGGCCGCCGGCGGCTCCCTGACGCAGTATCGCGAGTACGTGATCAACCACGAGATGGGCCATGCGCTCGGCAACGGCCACCGCCAGTGCTCCGGCTCCGGAGCGCTCGCGCACGTGATGCAGCAGCAGACGCTCACCACCCTGCCCTGCCGCCCCAACGGCTGGCCCAACCCGTAGCCCGGACGGCACGCGACACTGGCCCCGCCTGCCCCTAGTGTGTCTCCATGCCGCGCCCCTCAGCCGAACCCCAGCCCGCCCCCGCCCGACGACGCAGCCCGGGTTCCGTCGTCGGGGCATTGTTGGCAGCAGGTGTGGCCGGAGCAGTGGGCGTCGGGGTGGCACGGGCCGCCCGCCACCGTCCCCTCCCGACGGCGGAGCTCACCTTCCAGCGTAAGGCTGGTGCTCGCGAGGTGCCCTCCGCCGGTGAGTTGGGGGAGCGGCTGCTGCGGTTGTGCGCGCACCCCACGGTGGCGGCGCCTGGGCACGAGGGGACCGATCCGGCGCCGTTCCGGGCGCTGCACCACACGATGGAGGAGCTCTACCCGCGGCTGCACGGGGAGCTGGAGTGCGAGCCGGTGGGGCCGCACGGGACGGGG
>JAUNRP010000318.1 GCA_030544165.1 bacterium | reverse complement strand
CCGCGGTGACCTCCACCCTCGTGGACGGGCGGACCTACCGCGGGGAGGTCACCATCGACGTGACCGCCACGGATGCGGGCTCCGGAGTGGCGAGCACAGCGATGACCCTGGATGGCGAGCCGATCGAGGTGCCCACCACCCTCTCCACGCTCGACATGACCCCGGGCCACCACGAGTTGACGGTCCAGGCGAGAGACGCCGTCGGACATGAGTCCACCACCACGTTCACGTTCCTGACCGCGGACGAGTACCCCGGCGTGACGCTGGACTCCCCGGACGACGGCGCGGAGGTGGCGCAGGACGAGGTGGTACTGCGGGCAACGGTGACATCCCCGGAGGGGGATCCGCTCGACGTGGACTTCCGGGAGGGATACCGCTACACCCCGCAGGATCCGGCTGTTTCCACATTCAGCGGAGCGGTACACGCGTCCTCGGATACAGCGCGGGCGGACGCTACCCCGCTCACGGAGGAGCAGCTCGCCAACCTCGTGACGGTGGACGGTGTGAGCGTGGAGACCACCTCGGACACCGCGCTGCCCTACCAGCTCTTCACGGTGGCTGTCCCGGCGGACGCCGGTGCCGGGAGCTCGGTACGGGCCACCTGGAGCGGGTCCGCCAACGAGGAGGCCCGGGTGACGCTCTATGCGCTCACCTCGGACGAGTCCTGGGTGCAGGTGGACCAGTTCGTGACCATGGACCAGACCGACTTCGAACTCGGCGGGACCGTTCCGGTTGAGGGATTCGCAACGGAGGGCGAGGTCACGTTCCTGGTGCAGCACACCGAGGGTTTCGCGGGTGAACAACTCAGCACGCGCACCGGGGGAAGTGCGCAGGCGAGGGTTGCCTCCGACCCGTTCCACCCGGACGCCGTAGCCCGATCGGAGTACGACTTCACGCTCGCGTGGGAATCGGACACGCAGTACTACAACCGCAACCAGGGGGTGCGCGCCGGGACCGGCGGGGATGACACCTACTACCAGCACCAGGTGGCGATCCATGAGTTCCTGCTCGCCCAGCGCGCGAACCTGAACCTGCAGTACCTGATGCACACGGGCGACATCGTGGACGGCGCCGGTGAGCCCCACCAGTGGCTCAATGCCGATGACGCCTACCGGATGCTCGACGAGGCCGGGCTGCCCTACGGGGTGCTCGCCGGCAACCACGACGTCTTCGGCGCCGCGGCCGACTATTCGCGGTACGGGGAGTACTTCGGCGATCACCGATTCGCCGAGAACCCGTGGTTCGGAGGCTCGTACAAGAACAACCGCGGGCACTTCGACCTGATCTCCGCGGGTGGTGTGGACCTCCTCGTGATCTACATGGGCTGGCCGGACAGCATCGAGAAGGTGGAGCTCAACTCGGAGGACATCGCGTGGATGAACTCGGTGATCCGCCAGTACCCGGAGCGGCACGTGTGGATCAACCTGCACGAGTACATGCTCACCACCGGGGGCCTCGGACCGTTCCCCCTGCGGATCTACAACGAGGTGGTGGCACCGAACCCCAACGTGTTCGCGGTGGGGTCCGGGCACTATCACGACGCGTACACGCGCCTCGACAGCTTCGACGACGATGGTGACGGCACCCCCGACCGCACCGTCACCTCGATGCTGTTCGACTACCAGGGACTCCCCGAAGGGGGACAGGGCTTCATCCGCCTCCTGCACTTCGACAACCAGGGCGAGCGGATACTCGTTCGCACCTATTCGCCCTCCTTGCAGGTGTTCAACTCTCCAGAGGCGAGTCTGAACACCCCGCCGGGGATGCAGGAATTCGAGGTGCCGTACTCGGCCGGTGGCGTCACGGCTCGGCAGAAGGTGCTCACGGCGGATGCGTTCGTTGCGGAGGTGCTCACCCTGAACGAGATCAGGGCTGTCACCGAGGTGCCGAGTGGCAGTGAGGTCTCGGTGACGTGGGAGGGTGCCCCGCTGGGTGAGCGCGGCTGGTACGTCTCGGTGCGCACGCCGTTCGGCGGCGAGGCCATCTCACCGGTGTCCCTGGTGACCGTCACCGAAGCGACGACGGAGGAGCC
>JAUNRP010000317.1 GCA_030544165.1 bacterium | reverse complement strand
CGTAGAGCGCCTCGTACAACTCCACCCAGCGGTCGAAATGCGCTTGATACGCCTCGGCCCACGCGGGATTCGGCTCGTGGACCTCGCCCAGCTCGGGCAGCGCCGGCTCCACCTCGGGCGCCAACTGCCGCAACGCCAATACCGCGCCCCCGCGCAGCGTGGAGCGCTTGAGTTCGAGGGGCAGCACGGGAAGACCCAGGACCGAGGCGAGGATCTCGAGCCACTGGGGGTACGCCGTCGTGAAGCCGCCGGAGGCGAGGACCCGGCCGAGCTGGGGGGTGAGCTGATCGATCTGGTCCACGATCCGCCGGTAGGTCATGGCCACGCCCTCGAGGACGGCGCGGTAGAGGGCCGGGGGATCCACGGACTCCGTGAGACCGGCCACCACGCCCTGCGCGTCTCCGCGCCAGCCGGTGGAGCGTTCGCCGGTGAGGAAGGGGAGGGCGATCGGGCCGTCGGCGAGCGGCGGGCCGGCCAGCCAGTCCTCGCGGCGGCTGCGGCCGGGCGGCGCAGGGGCCAGCTGCTCCAGCCACGTTCCCACGCGGCCCACATCGTTGAGCGATCCGCCCACGAGGCAGTGCTCGCGGTCCACGCGGTAGCACCACAGGCCGCTCGGGATTGAGGAGGGGATGCCCTCCACGAGCATCCGGATCGCGCCGGTGGTGGAGGCGGAGAGCATCATGGTGCCCAGATCGGCATGGCCGGAGCCGTAGTGGTTGGCGTAGCCATCGGGGATGGCGGGGAACCAGACGGCGCCGTCGAGGGCGGGCCAGCGGGAGCTGACGGAGGACGGGATGGACGTGAACGGCTCGTCCGGCATCCGGATGTCCGCGAGGTGGCTTGGCTGGATGCCCGAGGCGATCACGGTCTCGGTGTCCCACGTGGCCGTGGAGCGGTTGAGGAGGCCGGACCACGCCGCGGTGGAGACCGCCGCGCCGCGCTTCCCGAGGATCCGCAGGTACACGTACTCGCCGATGCTCATCCAACTGTCCACCAGCTCGAACGTGTCCGGCTGTGTGCGCGCGAGCCACCGGAGCCGGGATGGCGCGTAGGACGGGTGGAGGCGCGTGCCGGTGCGCTGCTGGAGGCGGCCCTCGGAGATGTAGCCGCGCATGGCGGGGATCTCGTCCGCCGAGCGCGAGTCCGCGTAGGAGAAGCACGGCGTGACCGCGGCGCCGTTGTCCACGCCCACCAGCGAGGACGCGAACGTGTCCATACACACCCCGGCGATCGACCCGGGCGGGAGCTTGCCGGCCACGCCGTCCAGCACCGAGATCACCCCGGAGACCACCTGGTCTGGGCTGATGACGCTGCGCCCGCGCGCACTCGTGGCGAAGGCGTGATCCACGCGCACGCGCGTCTTCTTGACGGGCCGACCCGCCGCATCGAACACCCCGGCGCGGATCCCCGTGGAGCCGAGGTCCACCGAGAGCACGAGTGGCTGGGCGGCGTGGCTCAGCTCCACCTCGAACGAATCCGTCACGCGCCCTCCCTTCCGCCCTGAAACGAGTAGCAGGCAAGTCTACCGGGGGAGGGGGTGGCTGGGTGTGTTGCCCGACGGCGAGTGGGTGCGTTGGTCCGTCAGGTGCCAGTCCCGGTGGGGCGGATGCCGCTAGAGGACACCCTTGGTGAGGATGATGCAGCCGTAGGGGCGGTCCTCGCCCGTGGCCACCACGGCGTAGCAGCCGCGGACGGCCTCGTAGAACGCGAAGCGTTCGATCCGCTCCACGCCCACCTCGCGCTCCTCCATGCGGTTGACCAGTTCGAAGGCCTCGCGCTGCACCTCCGGAACCGCTTCGGGATCATCCACCTGGTTCATCCCACCGAGGGGCTGCTCCACGAACGTGTCCACGGGGAACACGGTGAGCACGGCGTCCAGGGCGGTGACCAGGTCCACCGCGTCCATCCGCACCACCGGCACGTCCGAGGACTCCGCCGGGTAGTTCCGGTCCACGATCGCGAGGCGATCGCCGTGGCCCATCTGGGCCAGCAGGTAGAGCAGGTCCGGGCTGAGCCGGGAGTCGATTCCCTTCAACAT
>JAUNRP010000316.1 GCA_030544165.1 bacterium | reverse complement strand
GAACGGGCTGCTGGAGCTCGGTGACCCACTCATCCTCGCGCCCCTCCGGCGTGGAGATGTACTTCTCCCGGCACACACCGCTCAGGGTGAGGCCCTTGGCGGCGGCGTAGCGGGCGAGTTCCTGCCACGTGCCACCGATACTCGCCATGTCCCCCACGTGGGTGACCACGATGGCGCGCGGCTCGGCGGGCAGGTGGCCGGGCTCGGTCCCCGGAACGCTGCGCCCCTCCTCCACGGGGATCCCCGCGCCCAGCAGGACGGGGCCGCCCTCGGTGTCGTCTTGGTACCAGGCATAGGAGGGCGCCTCGAGGTCCAGCCCAGCGGGGCCTGCGGCGGACATCAGCCGCTCGAACAGGCCAGGGACCACACCCCCCACCTGGGACATGTCCTCCACGGTCCCGGTCACCTGCACGAGGTGCAGTTCCGGCAGGGCTTGCTCGGTGAAAACCAGTTCTGACATGACATTCTCCTTCTCCAACATTCGGAGGCGTCGCTCGATGCCGTCGAGGCGCGCGGTGTCCGCGGCCAGTTGGGCTCTCACCCGCGCACGTGACTCCTCGAGCATCCGTCGCAGGTCATCCGTGCCCACCGCGGAATCAAGGACCGGGCCGAGTTGCTCCAGGGTGAGCCCGAGGCCCTTGAGGGCCAGGAGCAGGTTCAACCGGGGGAGCTGATCGGCGTCGTAGTACCTGTATCCACTGGAGGCATCGGTGTGCGCGGGCACGAGCAGTCCGAGGGAGTCGTAGTGGCGCAGCATCCGCGGCGACACCTCTCCGAACCGGGCGAACTCTCCGATACTCAACATGGTCTCTCCAGTGGATCGGTTGACACAGTGTGAAGGTCAAGACCGCCGCGGCGAGCTACTGCTTCCTCCGCACATACACCTGCTTGCGCACGCGGGCGACCACCGTGCCGTCCGAGGCCACGATCTCGTTCTCGAACCAGCGCAGGTGCTTCTCCCCGTCCGCGGTCTCCGCCCGGATCTCCTCGAGCTCCTCCTCACTGATGCGGAACTCGGTGGTCACGGTGCCACGCCCCGGCTTCAGGAAGGTGATCTCCGCGCGGGCGTCCCACACCGCATACTCAGGCCCAAGGGCACGCGAGATCATCATCATCCAGAACGGATCGGTCATGGAGTAGAGCGATCCGCCATACAGGGTTCCCACGTAGTTGCCGGTCAGCCGGTTGTGGCCGAGGCGGACGCGGACATGGCGGAAATCGTCCGCCACCTCCTGGATCCGGATCGAGGAGAACAGGAACGGCGGCCACAGGTTCATCACGTGGCGCACGATCTGGGCGTTGCCGAGCAGCCGGTCGAGGTCCGAGTAGGTCACGTTCCGGGCCTTGGCGATAAGGCCTCCCCCTGCAGATGAATTCATGCACCGACGCTAACCGATCCCACCCCCACTCCCGCCGCGCCGCCGTCCGTGTCCCCCAATTGGTGGAGGTCAACCCCTCCCCACGGACGCGTGACCGGTGCCATACTGGGCGGGTGGTGCGCATTTCCACAGGCCAGCACAGTGGGCAGCGTTCCCCCGTCATTCACAGGGCATTCAGTAAGGACTCTTCAGTGGAGCGATCACGCGGGCGCGGCACACGTCTGACCCTCGCCTCAGGCCTGCTCGCCCTCGCCCTCGTGGCCGGCGGCGCCCCGGCATTCGCGGAGCCCTCCCCCGCTCCTGATGCCGCCGAGTCGTCCCCCGCTTCCGTTCCCTCGCCCCCTCCCGCACCGTCCCCAGCGCCTCCCCCTCCCCCGACGACGCCGGAGCCCTCCCCCGTTCCTGGTCCCCCGCCGGCTCCGGAGCCCGCGCCCTCGAGCCCCGCACCCGAGCCGTCGCCGAGCTCCCCTCCGGGGCCGGCACCCACCCCTGATCCCCCACCCACCCCCGCACCCAGCCCGGAGCCCACTCCGGATCCGAGCCCGAGCCCCCGCCCGAGGAGGACGAGCCGGAGCCTCCGCCGGCCCCGGCCCCTCCGCCGTCCGACCCCGCGCCCCCGGTGGAGCCGCCGGACGAGGACGGCGACTGCACCGGTGGCGACTGGTGCGGCTGCGGGCCG
>JAUNRP010000315.1 GCA_030544165.1 bacterium | reverse complement strand
CGGTAGAGCTCGATGGAGTTGATCGACATACCCACAGCCTACCGCCACAAACCCGGCCGTCTGGCGCTACCGCTCGCCGTCGAGGGTGAGCCCCTGCCAGCTCTCGACCATCCACTCACCGCCGCGCTCCTGGAGCACCACCGCATCCGTGTTGTGCAGCACGTTGCGGATCCCCCAGCCCGGCGGCACGTTCGCCCCGCGCACGGCCGCCCAGGTACGGATCACGGCGCCATGGCTCACGAACATCGCCGCTCCATCGCCCACCTCGGAGCGAGCCTCCTCCACGGCCGCGTCATAGCGCGCGATCACCTCGTGGCCGGACTCCGCCCCCGGCATCCGCACGTCCAGCGCCCCCTCCATCCATGCGGCGATCGCGGTCACGTAGGCAGCCACCGAATCGTCGTCGTTCAGCATCTCAAGGTCGCCGGCCACGATCTCGCGGATCCGCGGGTCCTCCCGGGGCGTGAGTCCCAGGGCCTTGGCCAGAGGGGCGGCCGTCTGGCGGGTACGCACCAACTGGGAGGTCACCAGGAGGTCCACGCGTTCCTCACCGAACCGCTCCACCAGCGCTTCCGCCTGCTCGCGGCCGAGGTCTGTCAGGTCAGCCCCTGGCTCCGCCGTGTCCAACGCGCGTGTTACGTTCGACCCGGTCTGCCCGTGCCGCACCAGAATCAGGCGCACAACTCCCCCATACCTCTCCGACGACGAGTGCTCGCCCTATGGGGCGCCCTTCCAGTCTCCCCTGCTCGCGGATCGGAATGCCAGTTCTACTCCAGCCACCGCCACGGTTCTGGGAGTTCACTCGCCTCACCTATTCGGGACCAACTGAATTCGACGTCATGGACAACCCACGTGTCGCCCGCCTCGGCCAGGTACACGCGATAGTTCGTCCGGAAGGGAAGCGCCTCGAAACCTGGATCCCTCTCTGCCACGTCAACGACTCGGACCCACGCGCCCGTATAGTCGATGGCGATCAGCGGGTAGTACTCGTGCGAGGGCAGCGCTGAAACCCGCGTCACCCTCAGATCGATCTCCGCCCCCCGCGGCGTATCTGTGGTGGGTGCCCAGGCGACAATGCTGAGGTCGCCGTCCGTCGATCCCGCATCGGCGATTCCGTCTCCGTCCAGATCCCGCAGTGGATTCAACATGTCGAAGTAGCGTCCGTCCAGGAGGCCCTGGCGCAGTTGGGGCCGGAAGCTGGCCGAGTACCAACTCCGGTTCTCATTGAGCCAGTCCTCGATGTCCGTCTCGACCGGGCTTCTGAGCTGCGGTGAGTCCAGCACCCCCTCCACCATGTACTTGGCACCGCGCCGGAGGGCCGCATCCACGTCCTCTGGGTCAACGTATTCGAGAAGGTCGGCGGCACGCACAGCGGGGTCCGGATGTACCAACGGCCCCTCGGGATCCACTGTCAGGGAGATGTACCGACCCACCTGGTCCTCGCGCACCTCTCCCATGACGATGCCGGCGGGTAGCGAGTAGTCCACCTCTGGCATCGGCGGCGCGGTGTCCTCAGACCCCACGGGCTCTGCAGATGGAGGTTCGCCACCGTCATCCGGGGATGGGTCCCCATCACGTCTCGGCCCAGCTTCCAGCTCCGATTCCCGCTCGGAAGGACCCACCACTTCGAGACTCCGAGACTCCGCGCCGGTGGGCTCTCCCAGGACGAGTGACTCCTCTGCGCCGCCCGCCGCCTGGCAGCCGGAGGCGGCCAGCACCAACGATGCGATCGCCGCACCCGCAGCCCTCTTCCACACCATGGTTCCCCCTTGCCCCGATGTTGCTCAGAGCAAACCACAACGCGCGAGAGCGCGGGGAGTCTCTCCACAGGCCCTACTCGAAGAACACCGCCTCCACCACGCGCCGCGCCCGGCGTGCGGCCCGCAGCCAGTCCTCCTCGAACTCCAGCGAACTCCCCGCCGGGTAGCCGAGCACCCGCGAGACCACACCGAGGTCCCGCCCGGGCTTCGGCAGCACGTCCGAGCGTGTGGCCCGGTCCGTCACCAGCATGATCGCGTCGCGCGTCCGCGAGGCCAGCCGCCACGCGGCCTCCAACTCCGC
>JAUNRP010000314.1 GCA_030544165.1 bacterium | reverse complement strand
ACGCAGGCCTTCGAAGACGCGATCTTCTGGGCCTTCCACAACACGTAGGCCCGGGGCAGGGGCGCAGGATCCGGCATGGGCGATTTCTCCTTCCTCGCGGCGTTCGCCACGGGCGTGCTCTCCCTCCTCTCACCGTGCAGCGCGCTGCTGCTGCCCTCGTTCTTCGCGTACGCCTTCACCTCTCGGAGGGAGTTGATGGCGCGCACGGCCGTGTTCACCTTGGGGCTCGCGGCCGTGCTGATGCCGCTCGGGTCCGGGATCCAGGCGGTCTCCGCGGCGTTCGTCCAGAACCGGTCCCTGCTGATCACGGTGGCGGGGTGGATGATCATCGGCTTTGGCGTGGTGATCGCGCTGGGCGGCGGGTTCCGGCTGGGCGGGGACCGGATCTCCAAGTCTTCCGGGGCGCTGGCGCGCGGCCAGAGCCGGGGCGGGGTTCTGGGCTGGCTGGCAACGCTGGCGCTCGGAGCGGTCTACGGGTTCGCGGGCTTCTGCGCCGGGCCTGCCCTGGGGGCAATCCTCACGATTGCTGCCACGTCCTCCTCCGCGCTCTCCGGGGCGGTGTTGATGGGGTTCTACGCCGTGGGTATGGCAGCGCCACTCTTTCTCCTCGCGCTCCTGTGGGAGCACTTCCGGTTGGGGCAGCGGCCGTGGCTGCGCGGGCGAAGATTCACCGTGGGTCCCCTGCGGCTGCACACCACCTCACTGGTGGCCGGTGCCCTCTTCGTGGTGGTGGGGGCGCTCTTCCTCCTCTTCGATGGCACCGCGGGCATCTTCGCCCTGGACTTCACCGAGGCCTCCTTCGCCGCGCAGCAGTGGGTGGTGCGCACGCTCGGGGAGGTGCCGCTGTGGGTGTACCCGCTGATCGTGGCGCTGGGCGCGTTCGGGTGGTACGGGTGGACGAACGCCCGAGATCGGCGGCGCAAAGATATGCGCGAGGGCGCCGGCGGGCCCGCCCCAGGTGAGGCTCTCTGACGCCCGCCCCAATCGCTGAGGGTGCGCCAGATTTTCGTGAAGGTGCGCCAGAAATACCCTGAGCCCGAACCTCAGTCGACCCCGAACTCCATCGCCGCCGCATCCAGCGAACCCTCGGCCTCGTCCGGCGTCATTGCACCAGCGATCTCGTGGAACCCACCGGGCTCGAGCCCGGAGACCAACTCGCCGGTGGCCCCGCCCACGAGCCCCTGCGCCACGTAGTGCACCAGCCGGTTGCGGGAATCCGCGATATCGAGGTTCCGCATGGTGAGCTGCCCGATCCGGTCCTCCGGACCGAACGAGGCGGACTCCACCTTCTCCATGGAGAGGCGCTCGGGGTGGTAGGAGAGCGAGGGGCCGGCGGTGTCGAGGATCGAGTAGTCATCTCCGCGCCGCAGCCGCAGCGTGACCTCGCCGGTCACGGCCGATCCCACCCACCGCTGCAGGGATTCCCGCAGCATCAGGGACTGCGGATCCAGCCAACGCCCTTCGTACATCAGGCGGCCCAACCGGCGTCCCTCGTTGTGGTAGTTCGCGATCGTGTCCTCGTTGTGGATCGCGTTCAGCAGGCGCTCGTACCCGATGTGCAGCAGCGCCATCCCCGGTGCCTCGTAGATCCCGCGCGACTTGGCCTCGATGATCCGGTTCTCGATCTGGTCCGAGACCCCGAGCCCGTGCCGGCCACCGATCGCGTTCGCCTCGTGCACCAGCGCCACCGGCGATTCAAAAGCAACACCATTGATGGCCACCGGCCGCCCCGCTTCAAAGCTCAGCGTCACCGTCTCCGGCGCGATCTCCACGTCCTCCCGCCAGGAGGCCACACCCATGATGGGCTCCACGATCTCCACGCCGGTGTCCAGGTCCTCGAGCCGCTTGGCCTCGTGCGTGGCACCCCAGATGTTGGCGTCCGTGGAGTACGCCTTCTCCGCGGAGGCGCGGTAGGGCAGCCCGCGGGCCGTCAGCCACTCGCTCATCTCCTTGCGGCCACCGAGCTCCGAGACGAAATCCGCATCCAGCCACGGCTTGTAGATCCGCAGCCGCGGGTTGGCCATGAGGCCGTAGCGGTAGAACCGCTCGATGTCGTTGCCCTTGTA
>JAUNRP010000313.1 GCA_030544165.1 bacterium | reverse complement strand
AGTTCGATCGCCCAGAGGACTCCCACCCCCGCGAGTGGGCCGAGGCCTACCTGCACTTCGCCGCCGGGGAGAAGCGCTCCTGGTTGCGTGAGGAGGGCGTCCGCATCTTCCCCGTGGTGGGCTGGGCCGAACGCGGCGACGGCCGCGCCGAGGGCCACGGCAACTCCGTCCCCCGCTTCCACATCGTCTGGGGCACCGGCCCCGGCGTACTCGAACCGTTCGTCCGCCGCCTGCGGGGGCTGATCGATCGGGGCCGTGTACAGGTCCGTTTCCGTCACCGCGTGGATGGGTTGCTCCCCGGCGACGACGGCGGCGCGGCCGGCGTCCACGGCGTCCGGTTGGCACCTACTCGGGAGGCGAGGGGGCGTGCCAGCTCGAGGGACGTCGTCGGGGAATTCGAGGTTCGGGCAGGCGCAGTGGTCATGGCGAGCGGAGGTATCGGCGGCAACCTGGAGGCAGTACGGAAGGCATGGCCGCGGCGGTTGGGGGCGCCGCCGTCGAGAATGGTGGCGGGAGTGCCGGCGCACGTGGACGGGCGCGGGATCGCGCTGGCCGAGGCGGCGGGGGCGCGCGTGGTGAACCGGGATCGGATGTGGCACTACACGGAGGGGATCCGGAACTGGGATCCGGTGTGGGAGAACCACGGGATCCGGATCCTGCCGGGGCCGAGTTCGCTGTGGCTGGATGCGGAGGGGCGGAGGCTGCCGGCGCCGTGCTATCCCGGGTTCGACACGCTCTCCACGCTGCGGCACCTGCGGGGCACGGGGCATGACTACTCGTGGTTCGTGCTGACGCAGTCGGTGATCGAGAAGGAGTTCGCGCTCTCGGGATCCGAGCAGAATCCGGACCTAACGGGGCGTGACCTGCGGCTGCTGCTCCAGCGCGTGGTGGGGGAGGGGGCGCCGGGGCCGGTGGAGGCGTTCAAGACGCACGGGTCCGACTTCGTGGTGGCAGATTCGCTTGATGAGTTGGTGGCCGGGATGAACCGGTTGGCGGCGGAGTACGCGGCGGAGCCGGGCTTCGCGGGGGAGGCTGCTGTGCTCGATGTGGCGGATGTGCGTGCTTTGGTGGAGGCGCGCGACCGCGAGATCGAGAACGAGTTCACCAAGGATGCGCAGCTTGCGCTCGTGCGGAACCATCGCGCGCACCGGGGGGATCGGATCATCCGGACCGCGGCGCCGCACCGGTTCCTGGATCCGGAACATGGCCCGCTGATCGCGGTGCGGCTGCATGTGCTCACGCGCAAGACGCTCGGCGGGCTGTGGACGGATCTGGATGCGCGGTGCCTGAGGGAGGACGGCTCGGTGTTCCCCGGGTTGTTCGCAGTGGGGGAGGCCGCGGGCTTCGGCGGTGGCGGGATGATGGGGTACAACGCGCTCGAAGGCACGTTCCTCGGTGGGTGCCTGTTCTCCGGGCTGCAGGCGGGGCGGGCTGTAGCGGGGTAGCTCGGTGAGCGATGGCGTGGTGCTGGTTGCGCTTTGATGGGCGGTGCTGGCGGGCGTTCCTGTGCCGGCGCGAGTGTGGACGCGCGAACTATCGCTCGCGGGAACTGAGGACGCAGAACTCATTGCCTTCGGGATCGCGAAGGACGGTCCAGGTGCCTTCTTCTTCGTCCTGACCGATGTCGGCGAGGGTGGCGCCTCGCTCGATGAGGGCGTGGATCTCCGCCTCGCGGTCCTGGCTGGAGTGGGGCGCGAGATCGATGTGGAGCCGGTTCTTGACCACCTTCTCGTCCGGGACCTTCACGAAGCAGAGGCCCTGGCCGCTGCGTAGCCATTCGTCGAGGTTGGTGATGGGCTCCGGGGACGCCCACGGCGGGATGAGGACGGCCTCCTCCGGTTCGTCGTGGATGAGAGTCCAATTGAGAGTCTCGGCCCACCAGCGTGCGAGGGCCTGGGGGTCAAGGGAGTCGGTGACGATCGTGTACCAGCGCAGTGCCATGGCCCGAGGTTACGCCCGCGGAGGAGAGCCCGCGCTTCGGGGAATTCGGGGCACTCTTGGAATGGGCGGCGGGGTTTCGGGGGGGGGCGGGGGTTACGGGCGGGCTGGCGGGTTCGGGCCGGGCTGTTT
>JAUNRP010000312.1 GCA_030544165.1 bacterium | reverse complement strand
GCTCACCGAGGTGGAGGCCTATGGCGGCGGGGAGGATCCCGGGGCTCACTCGTTCCGGGGTCGCACCGAGCGCAACGCCACCATGTTCGGGCCACCGGGGCACCTGTACTGCTACTTCACCTACGGAATGCACCACGCGCTCAACATCGTGTGTGACGCACCGGGCATTGCTACCGGATGCCTCCTTCGCGCCGGGGAGGTTCTCACGGGTGTGGGGCTGGCGCGTCGTCGTCGGGAAAGGGTCCCGGGAAAGACCACGCGAGCACGCCTGACGCCCGTGACCGACGCGGCACTGGCGCGCGGACCGGGGAACCTGGCGGCGGTGTTCGGGGCAACGCGGGCGGAGGTGGACGGTGCGGACCTGTGTGCGGAGGGCGGGGCGTGGAGCGTGTGGGTGCCGGACGTGGCGCCGGACTCGGAGCGAATCCGGAGCGGGCCGCGGGTGGGCGTGGCCGGGCCCGGGGGAGACGCGGCGCAGTTCCCGTGGCGGTTCTGGCTCGCGGGAGAGCCCACGGTCTCCGCGTACCGGGCGGCGGCCGCGCGCGGCTGAGGGGTGCGGGAGAATGGGGGCATGGACCTCTCTCAGCACGTTGCGGGCTGCCTGCCGTCGCGAACGCCGGGCGCGGGGGTGGCGGGTGTGGGTGCGGCGGGTGTGGCCGTGGTGCTGGTGAACCTGGGAACGCCCGAGGAGCCCACGGCGGCCGCGGTGCGCCCCTACCTGCGGGAGTTCCTGACCGACCGTCGCGTGATCGAGACCCATCCACTCCTCTGGCGGCCCATCCTGGAGGGGGCGATCCTGCCGCGCAGGCCGGCGGACTCGGCGGAGAAGTACGCGAGTATCTGGGGGACCGGGGGCGCCGAGGGCTCGCCGCTCCTGTACTGGACGGAGCGGCAGAGGGACCTGCTCGCCGAGGAGCTGGGCGGCGGCATCGAGGTGCGCTTCGCGATGCGGTACGGGAGCCCCTCCCTGCGTTCGGTGCTCGATGAGATACACGCGGGCGGTGTGCGTCGGGTGCTCGTGGTGCCGATGTATCCGCAGTATTCGGCGACGTCCGCCGGAACGGTCATCGACGAGCTGGCGCGGTGGACCTTGGCCGCCCGTGACCAGATGGAGATGCGCACGCTCCGCTCCTTCCCGGATTCGCCCGCGTACATCGAGGCGCTCGCGGCGGCACTGGAGGGCCACTGGGACGAGGCCGGGAGGCCGAACTTCGAGGGTGGTGAGCGGGTGGTGGCGAGCTTCCACTCGATCCCGCTGGCGATGCACGAGGCGGGGGACCCCTACCGGGGCGAGTGCGAGCTCACCGGTTCGCTGCTCCGGGAGCGGCTGGAGATTCCTGAGGGCGGATTGATCGTCACGTACCAGTCGGTGTTCGGGAGGGCGGAGTGGATTGGTCCGGCCACGATCGAGACGGTGGGCGAGTTGGGCGAATCGGGCTGTGCGCGGGTGGACGTGGTCTGCCCGGGCTTCGCCGCCGACTGCCTCGAGACCCTCGAGGAGATCGACATCCTCAACCGCGAGGAGTTCACCGGCCGCGGCGGGGGAGAATTCCACTACGTGCCGTGGGCGAACGACCGCGCGCCGTGGATCGCTGCCCTGGTGGGCGAGGTGGAGGCTCGGCTCGGCGGGTGGGTGGCGCTTTGAAGCCCGTGTGGGGAGTCACCCAGTGGGTGGTGCGTTAGATGGAAGGGGTCCTCTCTGGCCTCGCGATGATGTGGATCATCATCGCGATCGGCATGGTGCTCGGGCGAGTGGGCGTGCTGGGGCCGCATGCCCCGCAGGTGATGACGCGGTTCGTGTACTGGGTGGCCTCGCCCTCTCTCTTGTTCGTGACGATCTCCCAGACGGACCTCGGATCGATCCTGGGCGTGCCGATGGCCGTGGAGGCCATCAGCGCGGTGACGAACGCGCTGCTGTTCGTGGCACTGGCGATTCCGCTGCTGCGGACCTCGCGGGTGGAGACCACCGTGGGCGCGATGACCGCCTCCCTCTCGAATGCTGCCTACCTCGGGATTCCGTTGGCCACCTACATCCTGGGCTCGGCCACCCACGTGATCCCGGTGTTGATCTTTCAGCTCGGGCTGCTCACTCCCGCGTTCTTCGTGCTGGTGGACCTCGCGGC
>JAUNRP010000311.1 GCA_030544165.1 bacterium | reverse complement strand
GGGGGGAGGAGGGAGGGAAGGGGGAGGGCGGGGCGGGCGCGGGGGGAGGGGCTGCTTGGCGAGGCGGTCAGCGGAGGGCTGCCAGGTTGAGTGCGGCCTGGCACACGGCGTCCTTCGCCATCCCCGGGCCCAGCACGGTGAGTACCAATGCCGTGGTGACATCCCCGGAGACCTCCGCGGTGATGACCGCGCACGATCCCGGCTGCTCCGCCGACCCGGGCATGTACGCGGTGAAGGCGTCGGCACCGAACTCGGGGGCGTCGGCCAGCTCCGCGCCGGCCTGTTGGGCGGCATCGCGATCCGCGAACGGGACGTACTCCGAGCCGCTGGAGGCCTCGATCAGGGCGATCGGTTCGCTCACGGATCCGGCCGCGATCGCGGCCTCGAGATCGCCGAGGATGCAGGTCAGATCGGTCTCGGTGGGCTCGAACCCGGCGTAGTCCGCCGTGTCGAAGTTCAGCCCACTGGCGGCGTTCGCCTCCGCGAGCGTGGGGCAGGAGCCCGGCTCCAGCCAGGCCTCCACCACCTCGGAGGTGCTCCGCGCGGGCCGGGGCGTGGCACCCTCCTCGGCGCCACCCGCGCCCCCCGCGTTCCCACCCGAGTCCTGGCAGCCCGCAAGCACAAGAGCGGCGGTGGCAAGGATCAGGGCGGTGCGCCTCACGGTGTTCCTCCAGGGTGGACTCCCCGAAGCCTACCCGCGGCCAGCCACACCCGGGCTCCACATCCGGCCCGCCACCCCGGGCGCCCCCACGACCCATAGGCTTGACCCCATGAGCAATGACACCCACCGGGACCGGCTCGCCACGCTGGTCTCCGAGATCGCCGTGGTGCACGGGAAGGTCACCCTGGCCTCCGGCAAGGAGTCCGACTACTACGTGGACATGCGCCGCGCCACCCTCCACCACGAGGCGGGCCCGCTGATCGGGCACGTGATGCTCGATCTCCTCGATGAGCACGGTTACGGCCCCGGCGAGATCGAGGCCGTGGGGGGCCTCACGCTCGGCGCCGATCCGGTGGCGCTCGGCATCATGCACGCCGCCGCCTCCCGCGGGCTGGAGCTGGACGCGTTCGTGGTGCGCAAGGAGTCCAAGGCCCACGGCATGCAGCGGCAGATCGAGGGCCCCGATGTCTCGGGCCGGAAGGTGGTGGCGGTGGAGGACACCTCCACCACGGGGGGCTCGGTCCTCCAGGCGGTGGCCGCACTGCGCGCGGGGGGTGCGGAGGTGGTGGCGTGCGCCGTCGTCGTCGATCGGGATACGGGAGCACGGGAGGCGGTGGAGGCGGAGGGACTGCCCTACCTGTACGCGCTGGGACTGGGAGACCTCGGACTCTGAACCTGCCCGCGGGGCGCGGGGTGTGGTTGGATATTCCTGCGCCCCTACGGCGCGCGAACAACGGGAGGAGCCGGACATGCCCGGTTGGCAGATTGCCCTGATCGTGGTGGGCGTCATTCTTGTGGCGCTCGTGCTGTGGTTCATCGCCACGTACAACAGCTTCGTCTCACTGCGCAACCGCGTGGAGGAGGCGTGGCGGCAGATCGATGTGGAGCTGCACCGCCGCCATGACCTGATCCCCAACCTGGTGGAGACGGTCAAGGGCTACGCGTCCCACGAGCGGGCCACGTTCGAGTCCGTGACCCGGGCGCGCGCCGATGCCGTTGCCGCCGGGGCGAACCGCAGCCAGCAGGTGGCGCAGGAGAACATGCTCACCGAGGCGATCGGCCGGCTCTTCGCCGTGGCCGAGCAGTACCCGCAGCTCCAGGCGGACGCGAACTTCCGCCAGCTCCAGTCGGACCTCACCAACACCGAGGACCGGATCGCCAACGGCCGCCGCTACTACAACGCCGTGGTGCGTGAGTACAACACCAAGCTCGAGACCTTCCCGGCCTCGATCGTGGGCTCCATGACCGGATTCCGCCGCTCCACGTACTTCGAGGCGCAGGGCGCCGAGCGCGAGAACGTGCAGGTGGACTTCGGCCAGGGTGGCGGCGCACGTCCGGCCGGGCAGGGCACCGCGGGTGCCACCGGGAGCGCGCCCGCCAACCCCGCCGCGCCCACCACCCCCAACGACCAGTACGGCCCGCCCCAGCAGTGACCCCAGGCGGACCCGAACCCACCGACGCCGGCCGAGAGGTCGGCGTCG
>JAUNRP010000310.1 GCA_030544165.1 bacterium | reverse complement strand
ACCAAGCCAGAGTCCCGCGCGAGCATGGCGGGCAGGAATGCCTTCACGGTCCGGTAGTGGGAGAGCACGTTCACGTCGAACGTCCGGGCGATCTCCTCCTCGGAGAGGTCCAGGATGTCCTTCCCGGAGACCACGCCCGCGTTGTTGATCAGCACGTCCACGGAGCCGTACTCCGTGAGGACCCGCTGCGCCGCCTCCGCCACCGCGTCCGGATCCCGCACGTCCACGCGCTGGACGTATGCCTCGGCACCGGCCACCCCCACGGCTGCTGCCACCCGCTCGGCGGCCACCGGATCGATGTCCCACAGCACCACTGCCCTCGCCCCGCGACGGGCGGCTCCCACCGCCATGAGCTCGCCGATTCCGGAGCCCCCTCCGGTGATCAGCACCACCGCGTCCTGGAGCGGTGTGCGCCTGCGCCAGGTCCTCTTCAGTCCCATCACCGATGCCTTCCTCCCAGCATCCCCCACAGCCCTCCTCACAGCCCCAGCCGCCGCCGGGCCACCAGGAACCCGCGGAGGAACCCGGCCCACGCCTTCTCGGAGACGCCGCCGGGCGCCTCCACGTTCAGGAGCCGCTGCACGGCGATCGTCTGGGCCTCCGTGTACTTCACCAAGCCCTCAACGCCGTGCCGCCGCCCCAGGCCGGAGGCTCCCATGCCTCCCATGGGCGCCCCGGTGGTGGCCCACGCCGCCGCGTAGCCCTCGTTCACGTTGACCGTGCCGCAGCGAATCCGTGCGGCAATTTCCCGACCGCGCCGCACATCCCGCGTCCATACCGAGGCGTTCAGGCCGTACATGGTGTCATTGGCGCGGGTGACGGCCTCGTCGTCGGACCCGACGCGGTAGAGCGCCACCACTGGACCGAACGTCTCCGCGGAGAAGAGCTCGGCGGTCTCGGGCACGTCCGTCAGCACGGTGGGTGCGTAGGCGAGCTCCCCCACGTCCGGCAGGCTCTGCCCGCCGGCCAGCACGCGCGCCCCTTGGGACACCGCATCGTCCACGTGCCCCCGCACGGTCTCGAGCTGGTCGGCGGAGGCCAGTGGCCCCATGTCCGCCTCCCAGTCCAGGCTCGCCGCCACGCGCAGGCCCTTCACCGCGTCCACGAACGCCGGCACGAACTCGTCCCACACCCCGTCCGCCACGTAGATCCGCTCGATCGAGATGCACAACTGCCCCGAGTTGGAGAAGCACGCCTTCACGGCCCCCCGCACGGCGCGCGGCACATCGGCGTCCTCGCACACCACCATCGGGTTCTTCCCGCCGAGCTCCGCCGAGACCCCGATCAGCGCCTCCCCCGCCTGCGAGGCCACCTTCCGACCCGTGGCCGTGGACCCCGTGAACATCAGGAAGTCCGAGCCGGCGATCAGCGCCGGACCCAGGTCCGAACCCGAGCCCGTGACCACCTGGAAGACCTCGCGCGGAACGCCCGCCTCCCAGAAGAGCTCCGCCACCGCCAGCGCCGTCAACGGCGTCTTGGAGTCCGGCTTCAGCACCACGGCGTTGCCCGCCACCAGCGCCGCCACCGCGTCCGACGCCACCAGCGTGAACGGGTAGTTCCACGGCGCGATCACGGCCACCACGCCCTTGGGCACGCGCCGCTCGGTCACCTGCGTCACGAGCGGAATCACCCCGAGGTGCCCGCGATCCTTCAGCGCGCCCGCGGCGGTGCGCGCGTAGTACCGCGCGGTCATCGCCACGTCCGCCACCTCCTCGAACGCGTCCTTCCGGGCCTTCCCGTTCTCGTACTGGATCAGGTCGAGGAGCGAGTTCTGGTTCCGCCACACCAGGTCATGGAGCCGTAGCAGCACCTCCGCCCGCTCTCCCACGCTGCGCTCAGCCCACTCCCGCTGGGCGGCGCGCGCCGTCTCGATCGCGTGCACCACGTCCTCTGGCTGGCACACCGGGACCTCCACGCCCTCGAGGCCGGTGAGCGGTGAGGTGGCGGCCATCCGCTCCCGCTCCGCGCCGGGCGCGAGGCTCACCCTCGGCTCCGGCACCAGCGCCGCGACGGCGGCCTCGTAGCGCCTTGCCAGTTCGTTCGCCTGCGTGGGTGGTGCGGTGGTCACGGGGCCTCCTTGGGGTTGCCTCCCAGCCTACGCGCGCTGGCACGTCCCCCGACGACGGAACGCACCCTCCGTCGTCGCCCCACCTCCCGCTGGGGTGAT
>JAUNRP010000309.1 GCA_030544165.1 bacterium | reverse complement strand
TGGCCTCCCGCTCGCGGGGAACGCCCCGGATCGCCAACCGGTTGCTGCGCCGCGCCCAGGACTGGGCCGAGGTGCACGGGACCGGGGCGCTGGACATGGACGCCACACAGGCGGCCCTCGATCTGTTCGAGGTGGACCCCCGCGGGCTGGACCGGCTGGACCAGGCCGTGCTCAACGCGCTCTGCCGCCGGTTCGCCGGTGGCCCGGTGGGGCTCGGCACCCTCGCCGCGGCGGTCTCCGAGGAGCCCGAGACGGTGGAGACGGTGGTGGAACCGTTCCTCGTTCGCGAGGGCATGATGTCCCGCACGCCCCGGGGGCGGGTGGCCACGGGCGCGGCGTTCGCGCACCTCGGGATGGCCTCCCCGGGCACAGATGGGACGCTTTTCACCTGAGGCACTCCGGGCCCAGATTTCTGCCGCTCGGGGGCAGGGCCTAGAATCGGGGCCAGACCTGCCGCATCGCGGCACGAACCCAACGTCAAGGAACAGGGGAATCCATGCCCGGTATGGAGCTCATTTTCATGGTGGCCATCTTCGGCCTCCTCATCTGGTGGATGTCCCGTTCCGCCAAGAAGCAGCGCCAGGCGCAGGAGGACGCGCGCGATGCCGCGCTCGTGGTGGGCGCCACCGTGCGCACCATCGGCGGATTCTTCGGCACCGTGGTGGACATCGACGGCGATGCGATCACGCTCGAGAGCCCCAGCGGCGTGGAGACCGTGTGGCTCCGCGGCGCCATCCAGGGCCCGGCCACCCTGCCGCTGGCCTCCACCCTCGAGGCCGAGGCCGCGGAGGCCGAGCTCGCGGTGGAGGAGACCGCCGCAGGCGAGATCGTGGCAGGCGAGCCCGCCGCAAACGAGCCGGTGGTGGAGTCAGCGAACGAGACCGTCTCCACCATCGAGGATCCCATCGAGAAGCGTGACCGGGACGGCATCTAGTCCCTCCGCAGCATCGAGATAGGTAAAGGCACCCGAGTGTCCACACCCACCACGGGCAAGGCCGGGAAGCCGGTGGAGAAGCCGGCGCGCCCCGGCCGGATCCTGCTCACCCTCGGCATCCTGATGCTGACGATGGCGGCCGCGCTCTTCTCCGGCATCCAGTTCTCCGACGCCGAGCCCACCCCCAAGCTCGCCCTCGACCTCGAGGGCGGCACGCAGTTGATCCTCACCCCCCGGACCACGGACGGCTCCCAGATCGGGGACGAGGACATCAACCAGGCGATCAGCATCATCCGCCAGCGCGTGGACGCCTCGGGCGTGGCGGAGGCGGAGATCACCCGCCAGGGCCAGCAGAACATCGTGGTGGCGCTCCCCGGCGAGCCCGATCCGAGCACGCTGGACCTGGTGCGCCAGTCCGCACAGATGCGCTTCCGTGCCGTGATCCAGGTGGCGGATCCCGCCCCCATGACCCCGGAACTCCTGCGCGCCATCCGGCAGCAGGAGGCGGGGGAGGAGGTCACGCCGATCGATCCCACGGCCCCCAAGCCCTCGCAGGACGAGATCGATGCGGCCGCCATGGAGTACCTCGATACCGATGGGGACGGCGAGCTCGTCCAGGAACCCGAGACCACCCCCACCAGCGCCTCGGACACGGCGTGGATCTCCGAGCAGCTCGAGTACGAGTTCTGGCGGCTGGACTGCACGGACATCGCGAACCTCGCCGGAGGAGACACCTACGATCCGGCGCAGCCCGCCATCGCGTGCGCCGTGGACGGATCCTCCAAGTACATCCTGGGCCCCGCCGAGCTCGAGGGCGGGGACCTCTCCCAGGCGAACTCCGGTCCCCGCACCACCGCCACCGGCGCCATCACCAACCAGTTCGCGGTCTTCCTCACCTTCGATTCCGAGGGCGCCGCCAAGTTCGGAACGGTGACCACCCGCCTCACCGGCCTCCCGTGGCCCCAGAACCAGTTCGCGATCGTGCTGGACGGGCTCGTGATCTCCGCGCCCACCATCAACGAGCCGATCCCCTCCGGGCAGGCCGAGATCTCCGGGGAGACCTTCACCGCCCAGAGCACGGCCGCCCTGGCCAACCAGCTGTCGTTCGGATCCCTCCCCCTGAACTTCGAGGTCCAGAGCGAGGAGCAGATCTCCGCCACCCTCGGGATCGAGCAACTTGAGCGCGGCATCCTCGCCGGCGCGATCGGCCTCGGCCTCGTGGTCATCTACATGCTGGTCCAGTACCACGC
>JAUNRP010000308.1 GCA_030544165.1 bacterium | reverse complement strand
GGGGTGCGGTCGGGCGGACGGATGCTCAGACGGCGCGGCCGAAGGGGCGCGGCTCGAGTTCCTCCCACGTGAAGGCGGAGCCGGGGAGAGCGGTGACCACGGCATCGTGAAGTTCGCCGGCGAGGTGGGCGATCGAGTCCGCGGCGTCTTCGCCCGTGGAGCTGATGAGGACGTCGGGGCAGGGCGAGGAGGCGTCAACGGAGGGGGCGAGGCCAACCCAGGCTCCGCCGTCGTAGGCGATGAGCTCCGGGCGGCCGTCCATGGTGACCCAGGCGGGGCGGAGGGTGGCGAGGAAGTCGTTGAGGGCGACTTTCGCGGCGGAGGGGTCCGTGGCGCCGTTGGAGTGCAGGGAGGCGCGGAGCGTGAGGCGCGCGCCCGGTGACCAACGGGGGTGCTGGATCCACCCGTAGTTCACGCTGTAGCGGCCTTCCATGGAACCATTTTGCCGCTGATCGGGTGGGAGTGGGAGGGGTTCGGGGGTGCGGGTGGGCGTTGTGGCCCGCGGCGCGGCCCTATCCCCACGGTTACCCTGAGGGTGGAGGTAGTGATGAGCAACCGAGTTCCCCTTTCGATCCTTGACCTGGTGTCCGTGTCCGAGGGCCAGGACGCCGGCGAGGCGATCGGCCACGCGATGGAGGCCGCGGTGCTCGCGGATCGCCTCGGCTACGAGAGGCTCTGGTACGCGGAGCACCACAACACGGAGGCGGTGGCATCGGCGGCCACCCAGGTGCTGATCGGCCGGGCGGCGGGGCTGACCTCCCGGATCCGGGTGGGTTCGGGCGGCGTGATGCTGCCGAACCACGCGCCCCTCATGGTGGCGGAGCAGTACGGCACGCTCGCGCAGCTCTTCCCCGGGCGCATCGACCTCGGCCTCGGGCGCGCCCCCGGAACGGACCGGATGACCGCGCATGCGCTCAACCGGACCTCGGCAGATCCGCAGGCGTTCGCGGAGGCGGTGTGGGACCTGGTGGGGTGGTTCTCTGGGGGCCGCTCGCACTCGATCAACATCGAGGCGGGCGTGGCGGCCGGTACCAACGTGCCCATCTGGGTGCTGGGATCCACCACCTCCGGGGCCTCGATCGCGGGGCAGCTCGGGCTGCCCTTCTCGATCGCCGCGCACTTCGCGCCCGATCAGGTGGAAGACGCGATCGCGGTCTACCGCCAGATGTTCACCACCGATGCTCCGACCTCCCAGATCTCCGAGCCGCGCGTGATGGTGGGCGTGAATGTGCTCGTGGCGGAGACGGACGAGGAGGCGCAGTTCCAGTTCTCCACCCACCAGCAGATGTTCCTCTCCGTGCGCCGCGGCACCCGCCACAAGCTGCTGCCGCCGGTGCCCGTGGCCAAGGTGGGCTCGGTGTCCGAGGTTCAGGCGCTGGACTCGATGCTGCGCGTGCGCGCCGTTGGATCTCCGGAGACCGTGCGCCGCGGTCTGGAGTCCCTCGTGGAGCGCACCGGCGCAGACGAGCTCATCACCACCACCTACACCTACGATCCCGCGGTGCGGCTGGAGTCCATCCGGCTGCTCGCCGAGGCGTGGGGTCTGGAGGCCACGTCATGAAGGTGCGGATCTTGAAGGGCGATATCACCACCCAGGAGGTGGACGCCATCGTCAACGCCGCGAACTCCTCGTTGATGGGTGGCGGCGGCGTGGACGGCGCCATCCACCGCGCGGCAGGGCCGGAACTCCTGGAGCACTGCCGCAAGCTGCGCGAGACCACGGTGCGGGATGGCCTGCGCGTGGGCGCCGCCGTGGCCACGCCCGCCGGCCGGCTGGATGCCGCGTGGGTGATCCACACCGTGGGCCCCAACCGCCACATCGGCCAGGTGGATCCGCGGCTGCTGGCCTCCGCCTTCTCCGAGTCCCTCGACGCGGCCGTTGCGCTCGAAGCATCGACGGTTGCCTTCCCAGCCATCTCAGCCGGTGTCTACGGCTGGGACCCCGACGAGGTGGGCGACGTGGCCGCCTCCGTGCTCGCCCGCAAGCGCTGGCCGGAGATCGAGGAGGTCCGTTTCGTCCTCTTCTCCGACGACGTGCTGGTCGCCTTCCGGCACGCCTTCGATGCCGCTGGGGTCGAGTACTCGGACTGACCCCGTGGCTCTCCGCCCCGCCCCTCTCGGCCGAATGTGGTCCCTTTCCACTCCGCCCGCTGCCGTTCCCACGCCGCTGCTCTCCCCCGCGGCA
>JAUNRP010000307.1 GCA_030544165.1 bacterium | reverse complement strand
AGCCGCCGGAGCCTCCGCCACCACGAGGAGGACCCGCGGATCGGCGAGCATCCGCTCGAACCGGGCGCGGACATCCTCCTCCGGCACTTCCGCGGCGGAGGGGGTGAAACCGATCGAGAGGCGGCGCACCTCGGCGTGGTCCTCCGCCCGTGCGCGCCGCACCTGTACAGCAGCGGCCCCGGACGCGCTCACGGCACCCTGTGTGTCCACGCCTCGTCCATGAACTTGGTGCGCACCAGCTCCTCGGCCGCAGCCAACTCGGCCTCGGTGAAGTCCGACCGCCGGGTGTTGTACCGCCCCTCGAAGTGCGCGAGGAAGGCCTCGATGATCGCCTCGCGCGCCATCCCCGTCTGCGAGCGCATGGGGTCCACGCGCTTCTTGGCGGACTTGGTGCCCTTGTCGGAGAGCTTCTCCCGGCCGATGCGGAGCACATCGAGCATCTTGTCCGCATCGATGTCGTAGGCCATGGTCACGTGGTGCAGAGTGACCCCACTCGCAAAGCGCTTCTGCGCGGCGCCGCCGATCTTGCCGGCCTCGGAGGCGATGTCGTTGAGCGGCACGTACCGCGCCTTCACGCCCACGTCCGCGAGCGCACCGATGATCCACTCGTCCAGGAAGGAGTAGGAGCGCTCGAAGCTCAGCCCCTCGATCAGTGAGGTGGGCACCACCAGTGAGTAGGTGATGCAGTTGCCGGCCTCCATGAACATGGCTCCGCCGCCGGAGACGCGCCGGACCACCACCATCCCGTGGCGCTCGAGGGCCTCCGAATCCACCTCATTGCGCACCGACTGGAAGGAGCCAATCACCACCAGCGGCGCATCCCACTCCCAGATCACGAGCGCAGCCTCCCTCTCCCCCGCGGCCACGGAGGCGGGCAGCACCTCGTCGAGCGCCACGTGCATGGCGGGGTGCATGGGAGCCCGGTGGATCACGTCAAAGGTGAGATCGTGCCAGGCGATGGCGTGGCCGAGCGCCCGACGCACCGCGATCCCCACGGCCTCCGGCGTGAACCCGATGAACTCCACGCCCGGTGTGGCGGCTTCGATCGCGTGCGCGATCTCGTCCACGCTCGCCTCCGCCGGCATCCCGAGCAGCGCGTTGTTCACCGCATCGAGCGCCGTGTCCGGCTCCAGGAAGAAGTCCCCGGAGAGGAACGCGCGGGAGATCGCGCCGTCCTCCACCTCGAGGTCAACCGCCACCAGCTTGCCGCCCGTCACCTTGTACTCACCGCGCATACGAAAACTCTACGACGGCGGAGCTCGCGTTCCGTCTCGGCCCTCACCACGGTCCGGGCGCTCCACGACGGCGGAGCTCGCGTTCCGTCCCAGCCCTCACCACGGTCCGGGCCCGCCCGGGGAGCGTAAACGCACGATGACCATAAAGTAACGCGGTAACTCAGCGTTCAATTTCCTCTGCGACAAAGGTCCCCGATTTCGCTGGAATCGGCAGAATGCACATTTCCGTTCCGCCAATCCTGCCCACTGGCGGGAGACAACTACTCCACCATCGCAAATAATTCTTGTGTGACAGATTCATGGCTGGGCGCAGCGAAACTGCAGATGGACGCCCCAGCCGGACCGCTCCCACGGGCGCGGTCTCACACGGAGAGGACTCCGTGATAAATGAAGGCCCAACAATATGGCGAGAGGTGTGCCGGAAATATGACCGCTGGCGTTGGTAGGAAATTGGGGAGCGCTCTGGGCGCCATCGCATTGGTCATGGGGTTGGCCGGGTGTGGCGGAGGTGACGGCAGTGGAGGTGACGGCGGTGACGCACCGGGTCTCGCCACCACGCCCTCGGAGGAACGCACAGAGGCGTCAGAACCAGCCGAGGTGGTTGAGCCAACCGCACCCAGCGAGCCCTCCGGGGATGCCGAGACCTTCGAGGCGGCCGGCACCGGCGAGTCCAGCCAGGTAGCACCGCCGCCAGCGCCGGAGGATTGGAGCTTCTCGCTGCCGGTGACGATGGACGAGGCCGAGTTCGCAGTCGATACCTGCCAGGACGGTGACCTGTGGGCGTGCGACACGATCACCCACTGGGTCTATGGCGGCACAGGTACCGCGGCCATCGCTGAGAGTTGCGGCGGAACCGCCTCGGAGTCCGGGAGAAACTGCTCCACAGACGACCCGATGACCGTGGGGGATTCCCCCTTCCTCGATCGTCTCTACGAACAGTGCGAGGCGGGCGACAACCGCGTCTGCGATGTCCTGTACCAG
>JAUNRP010000306.1 GCA_030544165.1 bacterium | reverse complement strand
TGGCGCACCCTCACGAAAATCTGACGCACCCTCACGAAAGGAGGCGTCTGAGACCTGCTTGATCGTGTCTGTGACCCTCAGCGCCGGCACGACGGCGGCCCTTCCCTCCCGCAACGCGGCCACCACCCGCTCGAACACCTCGGGCGGGGTCAGCGCACGCGCGGCATCGTGGACCAGCACAAACTCCACGCCCTCCGGGAGCGCCGCCAGAGCGTTGGCCACGGACTCCTGACGCGTGGCCCCGCCCGCCACGCAGATCGCGTCCGCCGGGACCAGGGCACTCACCTCGGACAGCATCGTGGCGGGCGCCGTCACCACCAGCACATCGCAGACCCCGCTCGCCGCCACGCCCTCCACCGCCCACTCCAGCACCGGCCGCCCGGCCAGGGGCACCAGGGCCTTGGGGAGCACGTGCCCCAGCCGCGTGCCGGAGCCCGCGGCGGTGACGATCACGGCAACAGTCATGGCACCACCAGCGCCGCCCCGGCTAGGAGGCCAGCACCTCGTCGATCCGGGTGCGGGCGGCCTCCTCGGAGGCGTTCTCAGCCAGGGCCACCTCGGACTCGAGGATCTGGCGGGCCTTGGCGAGCATCCGCTTCTCGCCCGCGGAGAGCCCCCGCGCGGCCTCGCGCCGGGAGAGGTCGCGCACCACCTCGGCCACCTTGATCACATCCCCGGAGGCGAGCTTCTCCAGGTTCGCCTTGTAGCGCCGGGACCAGTTGGTGGGTTCCTCCACGTGCGGGGAGCGCAGCACATCGAACACGCGCTCGAGGCCCTCCCGGCCCACCACATCGCGCACGCCCACGATGTCCGCGTTCTCGGCGGGGACCTCGATCGTGAGGTCTCCCTGCGTCACGCGGAGCTTGAGGTAGAGCTTCTCCTCGCCACGTATCGTGCGGGTTCTGATCTCCTCGATGAGGGCGGCACCGTGGTGCGGGTAGACGACCGTTTCACCGACTGCAAACGTCATTTCAAGCCGCTCCCTCGTAGCTGTGAACGCGCGAAATCCTAACACGCGCCCCCGGTCCCGAACCGTCCTGATCGGGCGCTGAGACACCCTCACACACCCCGCCGCCGCACCCGGCAACCACACCCCGCCACCTCGCCCCCCACGTCAGATCCACACCGGATCGCGGGCGTCCCGCGAACTCCCCACCAGTTCTCCGGTAATCTTCCCGGTAGGTCTTCGGTCCCGGTCCCCTCTAGGAGCCCCTATGTCCCGCCGCCACGGCATCCGGTCCATCCTCCTCGCCTCCGCAGCGGCGGGCGCACTCGCGCTCAGCTCCTGCGCCTGGGCGAGTCCCACGCAGACGGACAAGATGTACGCCGCCTCGGATGGCGCCCGCGTCTCCCTCTCCGACGGGGATGCCGTGCGCGTGGAGAACATCATGCTCCTCACCGAGGCGGAGGGCTCCGCGGCCCAGCTCTTCGGCGCCGTGGTGAATGACACCCCCCAGGCGATCACGCTCGGGATCGACGTGGAAGGCGCGTCCACCTCCCTCGAGGTGGACGCCAACTCCGTGGTCCGGCTCGAGGAGGAGATCGATCCCATCGGCGCCTCGTCCGTGGCCCCGGGCGCGAGCCTCCCCGTCACCTTCAACTACCAGGGCACCACCACCCGTGACGTCCCCGTCCTGGACGGCACCCTCGAGCCCTACGACCAGTACCTCCCCTAGCCCCCACGCTGGGACCCTCCCCGACGGCGGGTGGTGAGCCTGCGTCGTCGCCCCACCTTGCTCGGATGGTTCCCCGACGACGGAACCTGAGTTGCGTCGTCGACCCGGGTTCTCGCGGGCTACCTCTCGCGCGGGGGGACCAGCTTGTAGCCCAGGCCGCGCACGGTGGTGATGAGGCTGGGGTTGGCGGGATCGTCCTCGATCTTGGAGCGGACGCGCTTGACGTGGACGTCGAGGGTCTTGGTGTCGCCCACGTAGTTGGGGCCCCAGACGCGGTCGATGATCTGGCCTCGGGTGAGGACGCGGCCGGGGTTGCGGAGGAAGAACTCGAGGAGCTCGAACTCGCGCAGTGGGAGTGCCACCACCTCGCCGTTCACGGTGACCTCGTGGCGGTCCACGTCCATGGTGACCGGGCCGGTGGCGAGGAGGGTCTCGGCGGCGTCGTCGATCTCGCCCTGGACGCGGCGGAGTATCGCGTTGATGCGCGCCACGAGCTCGCGGTAGGAGTAGGGCTTGGTGACGTAGTCGTCGGCGCCGATCTCGAGGCCCACCACCTTGTCCACCTCCGA
>JAUNRP010000305.1 GCA_030544165.1 bacterium | reverse complement strand
GTTATCGATTCTGCCTGCGGTTGGTCGAGCGCTCAAACGGGCGGTGTGAGGTCACGGGTCAGCCCGCTGGGCGGAAGAGGATCGTCTCGCCACCGAGCGACCCGAGCATCAGGTCACCGCCCGCCATCGGAATCAGGCCGTAGTCCACGTCCACCTGCCAGATCGGGTCCTCCGATCCACGGGCGTGGAGCGCCACCGAGGGGCTTGCTGCGTCCACGGCGATCAGCATGAGGTGGTCGGTGCCCAGGAACGGGAGCGCGAGGCCGGCGTCCGGGTACTCCACCCCGTCCACCACGAACCCCGGCGCGCGGAACTCTGCCATCAGTGTGGTGTCATCGGTGGTCAGGCAGAGGAACCGGCTCGTGGCGGTGGGGGTCTTCTCCGCGTCGGGGACGTCCACGCACGCCTGGACATCGGCGAGCGTGAGGAGGCGCCCCACCCGCGGCATCGGAGCCGCCCACGCGCGCTGGCCGGACCTCACGAACCCCTCCGTCCCATCCCACTGCCACCCCGTGATCTCTCCGATGGTGGGGTTGATGGTGAAATAGCCGTCGGTCACTTCCTGGGCCTGTGCGCCGCCGGCCACCAGTTCACCGGTGGCCACATCGAGTTGGGAGAACTGGGTGCCCTGCGGGGCGTCCGGCCCGGCCTGCACCGGGACGAGGGTGAGGCCCATCGTGGTGGTTCCCGCTGCGCTCTCCCCTGTGAGCGGCTCCACGCCGTCCCGGCGCCAGACCTCCGTGAGCTGGGTGTCGTAGCCGATGGCCGTTCCCTCGGGTGTGAGCATCATCAGGTGCTCATCGTTTCCGTGCACGTAGGCGTACCCCTCCCCCAGCGGCACGGTGGATCCATCGGCGGGATTGATCACCGTGGAGTCGCAGAGGAACCTGTCCGCGAAGAATCCGAACTGTCCGCACGGGCCCCCGTGCCAGATCGGCTCGGACGGCTCCGGGGTGGCGTCGTAGACGGAGACCATCGAACCCTCGAGCCAGACGGCGAACCGGGTGTGGTTCAGATCGTTCATGGGGAGGAGTCCGGGCACGCGCCATGCCTCCTCGATTCCTGTGAGGAACCCCGGATCAGGATCGAAGCCGAAACCCTCCACCTGTTGGACCGATGACTCCGTGGCCTCCTCGGTGGGGGGCGGCGTGGTGGGATCCTCGGTGGCTGGCGCGGGGTCTGGGGAGGTGGGTGCCGCAGTTGGCGTGGCGTCCCCGGCGGCGGGATCGGTGGCCGCGGCTTCACCGGTCGGCTCCACTTCGGCCGCTGTCGCCTGGGCAGGCGGCGAATCGGTGTCCCGGCTCTTCCCGTCGGGCTCCGCGCTGCACGCAGCAAGGTGTGCGGTCAGTGCGATCGCGAGCGCGGCTTTCCAGAATCGTCTCGGCATGAGCGGTCCCCTCCCAACTCGGGCCAACGGTGTGATCCTACGAACCAGAGTCGGGAGAGTGAAGGACATCGGGGACCCTCTGGTGCCTGGGGCAGCCAGGCCATAGCGTGGCGCTTGGGCGCCGGGCCGCAGGAGTCCGGCCCGAAGGGCGCCCACCGTCACCCCGAAGGAGAGAATCATGGCCACCAGCGTCACCATCTGCCTCTGGTTCGACACCGGCGCGGAGGACGCCGCCCGCTACTACTGCTCCGTGATCGACGGCGCCGAGCTCGGTACCATCACCACCTATCCCGAGGGCTCCTACGGCGGGCAGGACGGCCAGGTGATGGGCGCGGAGTTCACGCTCGACGGGACCCACTTCTACCTCCTCAACGGCGGCCCCCACTTCCGTCTCACCGAGGCCGCCTCCATCCAGTTGCGGGTGGACACCCAGGAGGAGATCGACCGCTACTGGGACGCCCTGATCGCCGATGGCGGTGAGCCCAGCGAGTGCGGCTGGCTGAAGGACCGCTGGGGCCTGTCCTGGCAGGTGACCCCGCGGCGGCTCGAGGAGCTCTTCGCCTCCGGCACCGAGGAGCAGCGGGTGCGGGTGAACGCCGCGATGCTCAAGATGCAGAAATTCGATCTCGCCGAGCTGGAGGCGGCCGCAGCCGGCTGAGCGCACCCTCGCGGCGGACTTTCGCGGCGGGCGCCGCCGCCTGCACCCTCCGACCTGCCCGCAAGGATCACACTGGCCCAGTGATATCACGCCGCCACTGTGATCCTCAGGGGCAGGTTCGGGGTGGGGAGCCGGGGGCGCCCACCACATCCGCACCCTCCCACGTGTTGCATAGATCTCTTTGCAAGATTATCTTTGCACCCGTGACTAC
>JAUNRP010000304.1 GCA_030544165.1 bacterium | reverse complement strand
GCTCGGCTGGCAGCCCAACACGGCAGGCCCGGTCACCGGCGATCCGCTGGACTGAGTGCAACTGGAGTCGGGACGGACCGCACTCGAGCTGGTCGATCACGAGCGCGGCGCGTGGGGATCGCGTGAATCTCCCACGGCGGAAGTGTGAGCGTTCCCCGCTTCGGGATGCGCGCCCCCACTCCGTCCGAAAGGGTGGAGGGAAGCCGCCACACCCGGCGGGTTCCCGATCAATTGGAGGACACATGACCGCCAGCATCGCCCGCGTCACCACCATTTCCGCCCGCTCCACCGAGAGCTTCGATGACGCCGTCAAGGCCGGCATCTCCCGCGCCTCCGAGACCCTTCGCGGCGTCTCCGGCGCGTGGATCAAGGAGCAGAAGGTGGAACTGAGCAACGGCCAGATCTCCAACTACCACGTGGTCCTCGAGGTCACCTTCGTCCTCGACGACTGATCCCCACCCGAGAAAGCCCGCCGCGAACCGATTCGCGGCGGGCTTTCTCATGCCTAGAAGGGGTAGGAGTTGTACTCGCTCCACGGGTGGTGCGTATCGAGATCATTGCCCCGGTGGAACTTCACCCACTCCCAGGAGTCCTCGATGGCAGTGGTGTAGCTCTGGTGCATGCCGTTGAGACGGTAGAGGTGATCGCGCCGGAAGTCCTGGAGCCGGTCCCACAGGTCGAGGGTGGTGGAGATACTGATGGCCTTCTCCCGGAGGGCCACCGGCACAGAGTCACCTGCGGAGAGAACCGCATGGAGGAGTGGAACTAGATCCTCCCTCCCGAATCCGGCGAAGCCCTGGCGCCGCTCCACCACGATCGGTCGTGGAGGTTCGGGCTTGGCGAGCTCCGCACGCCAGTCATAGTCAGGGTTCTCCTCGAGGTGTTCGGCCAGTAGCTGCAGGGCCACGTCACCCCGGGCCGCGCGCTGCTCGTGCGGGAGCATGTGGCGGATCTGGTGCGCGAGGTTTCGAGCATTGCGCCCGATCGACTCGGCGATCTCATCCAGGTCCCAACCAGCGCGGGCACCGGCAACGATTCCCTCGTAGTCGAAGAGCCCCCATGTCAGGCCCCGGCGATCCAGGGGCGGCGCGTCCTCTTCGGGACTGGACAGGTGGTGGACTGATGCGGTCATGGGTGCTCCCTTCTCTCAGGTAGCCCCAGCATGGGCGGGCCCACAACGGGAGGTGAGCTCCGCCGTCGGGAGCTGTGGAGAGAGGCGCGCCGAGCAGGGCTGTGGATGACGACCGGGCACCCGAGCGGTCTGGGGCGCACCGGGTTAGGGTAAAGAGATGGACAAGCGCGAGATCATTCGACTTCTCAATTCCGAAGAGTTCCGCATGGGGAAGGGCGGGCTCGGCGGCCTGCTCGCCGTGTGGGGACTCATCGGTGCCATCCGTGGGAACGGCGGAATCAAGCGGATGCTGCTCGGTGGATTCCTCGCCGCAAGCGCCGCCGCGGACCTCTGCCCCACGAACCTGGCGCTCGGCTACCCGCTCGATGGCCGCGACGCCCGCGCCCACCTCGATGCCCTCGAGGCGGAGGAGGGCTGGGAGGTCCTGGAGACCGAGTCGGCCTGACGCCGGCCCTGCCCCGAGCCCGAACCCTACGCCGCACCCTCCACGATCGACACGTTCACCGGAGCCAGGCCCATCTCCTCGAGCTTTGCCACATAGATTCCGAGCAGCCGCTCCTGCTCCTCGGTGAGCCCCTCGGCCACCGGGAGGTACTCGATATGGATGTCCACCCCGCCCTCGGAATTGGGCGTCAGAGCCGGGTGGGCGTTCGTGGTGGTCTGGACCAGCTCGGCCCCGTACCGTGACCAGCTCATCCAGAAGTCGTAGAAGTCATCGTGCGCCACGGTGCCCGGCCACAGCGGAACAAGCCCCTCGATGAGCCACTCTCCGCTGACCTCCATGGTGGCGTAGTCCCACCCCAGCGTCTCGGCCGCACTCGCACCGAACTCCCACGCCCCCGGCACCTTGGAGAGGATCTGTCCGGCCCCATCCCTCGGCGTCCGCAGGCGGATGTTCAGGGTGCGGTCCTCGGGCGCCACGTCGCTGAGCGCCTGGCCCTCCGTGAGGGGGGCCGTGAGCGTGAAGACCCAGTTGCCGCGGAAGCCCTCGGTGAGCATCTCCGCCAACTCATCGGTGAGTGTGGGGAGTGCGCAGTCGAACGTGGCGCGGTTGCCCGAGAGCGATCCGATCGCGAACCGGATGGGCCCCGCCCCCGTCTCCTCGAGCGCCCGCTCCATGGCCGCCACCATTC
>JAUNRP010000303.1 GCA_030544165.1 bacterium | reverse complement strand
CCGCCGGCCACGCCCACCCGGCGGGGGACCTTCTTGAGGGTGGGCTCATCGATGGCGAGGACGCGCCGGTCGAAGCCGGTGTTCACCGCCACTCCCTGTGCATCGAAGTAGTGGAGGCAGACATCCCCCACCGCGCCCGCCTCCGCAAGTTCGCGGCGGTCCACCGCAGCCTGGGTCACCCCGGACTGGGCGAGCATGGGGGACATCGTCACGTTTCCGATCCCCACCAGGGCTACGGTCACGCGCTTCCACGCCTCGATCACATCGCGCAGAGCGGGATCGCGGAGCAGTTCGTCCCGTGCCTGGGCTGAGCCGAGCACGGCGGGGGTCAGCAGGAAATGCGTATGGGCACCGAGGAGCGAGCCGAGCCGCTCGAGCATCCCGGTGGCCAGGACCTGGACTCGAGGGCTTCCTCGCCCGCCCACGAGCTGGACAACAGACTCGGCCGAGGAGCCTCGCAGCGGGCGCATCGAGTTGACTGCCTCGAGCAGGGTCTCACTCCACGAGGAGATTCCCACCACGTCGTTCTCCCCGATGGTGGCCTCCAGCATGTGGGCGGCGGCGGCACCCAGTGCCCGCAGCGGTGAGCCGTCGGATTCGTGGACGTCCACCACCACGACTTCCTCGATACCGTAGCGCTGCTCGATGGCCTCCTCGAGTTCGGCGTGGACCCCTTCGGGAAGTGTCACGACGGTGCGCACCACCCCCATTTCCACGGCCTTCTGCAACATCCGTGAGACCTTCGTCTGGGACAGGTGGAGGCGCCGGGCGATCTCGGTTTGGCGAAGGCCCTGCTCGTGGTACATCCGCGCGATCCGTGCGATGAGCCGGAGGTCCTTCGTGCCGGCGGAGGAGAGGGGGCGCGCTGTGGAAACGCTCGCCATCTGCGCGCCCCTTCGCTCTCTCACCGTCATGTCCGTGGCGGCCTCTTAGGCCTTGCGTGCAATCGTCTCACGGCACGTGGAGGCGATTCCCTCGGGGGACATCCCGAAGTGGTCGAGGAGCCACGGCTCGGCCCCGGTGGGTGCGAACACGTCCGGCACACCGAGGCGCGCCACGGGCACGGGGTGGTGGTCACACACCACCTCGGCCACGGCCCCGCCGAGGGCACCGAAAGTGGTCGCCTCCTCCACCGTCACGATCGCGCCGGTCTCCCGCGCGGCGGAAACCACGGCATCCACATCGAGTGGCTTCACTGTGGGGATGTGGAGGACCCGGGCGGAGATTCCCTCAGCCGCCAGGATGTCCGCGGCCTCGAGGGCGCGCACGGTACACACCCCATTGGTGGCGATCGTGACGTCATCACCCTCTGCGAGGACGGAGGCCTTTCCGAACTCGAAATCGCCTCGTGTGACGTCCGGCAGGCCGAGCCGGGAGACGCGGATGTAGACGGGGCCCTCGTACTCCGCGGCCCACCTGATCACCTGCGCGGTCTCGCGGTGGTCTGCCGGGACCACAACGGCCATGTTGGCGATCGCGCGCATCCATGCGATGTCCTCCAGGGAGTGGTGCGTGGCTCCGAGGTTTCCGTACCCCATGCCGGGGGACTGGGCGCACAGTTTCACGTTGTAGAAGGAGTAGGCGCAGTCGACCTTCACCTGCTCCATCGCCCGCGCCGTCAGGAAGGAGCCGGCGCAGGAGACGAACGGGATCTTTCCCGCATTGGCGAGGCCCGCCGCCGCACCCACCTGGGTCTGCTCGGCGATTCCCACATTGATGGTCCGCTCGGGAAACTCCTTCTGGAACTCGCCCAGCTTGGACGAACCGATGGAGTCATTCACCACGGCCACGATCCGCCCGTCTAAACGCGCCAGTTCCAGGAGCGTGTCCGCGAAGGCGTCACGCGCATCGTGCCGTGGCGCGTCAGGTGCCGGTGCGTGGGTCTGGATGGTCATGAGTCCTCCTTCAGGTCCTCGAGCTCCGCGAGGGCCTGCTCGAACTGCTCGTCGTTGGGCACCTTGTGGTGCCAGGCCACGTTGTCGCTCATGAATGAGATGGGATGACCCTTGTGGGTGTGGGCGATCACGAACGTGGGCTTACCCGAGGCCGCTGGGACCGCAGCGAATGTGTCAAGGAGGGCTCCGACGTCGTGACCATCCACCTCGACCACCTCCCAGTTGAACGCGCGGAGTTTCTCCGCCAGGGGGGCGAGCGAGTTGGTGGCCTCGATGGTGGCGCCCTGTTGGAGCCCGTTGTGGTCCACGATCGCGGTGAGGTTGGCGAGTTCCTGGTTGCCGGCGAACATCATGGCCTCCCAGTTGCTGC
>JAUNRP010000302.1 GCA_030544165.1 bacterium | reverse complement strand
AGCCCCAGACCCCGTACCCAGCCCCGCTGCCACCCCAGCGGGAATCGACGAGAGCCGGGTACACGTCGTCGCCCCCGGAGAGTGCCTGTGGCACATCGCTGAGCGGGAGCTGGTCCCAGATGCCACGGACCGCGAGATTGCGTTGCGCGTGGAGGAGTGGGTGCGCGCGAATCCGGAGCTGCGGCCCAATCCGGACCTGATCCTGGTTGGTCAGCGGCTCGAGGTGCCGGGGGTGGCCGGATGAGTGCCGTCGCCGCCAGCTATGCCGCGCTACCAGTCACGCCGGAAGCCCCCGCGCGGACATGGGACCCTGTCACGTTCCGGATGTCGGGGCCGGCATCCCGGCGCAGCTTCGAGCAGCGGGAGGCGGAGGCAGAGAGCTGGACCCGGGCCAGCCGTCCGCTTCCGGAGCCCTCGGACTGGGGCGGCGCGATCGCGCGCACAGCGGTCGAGAGCCTGCTCGGACTCCGACCCACCCAGCAGCTCATCCGGTGGATCGAGGAGCCGCTCTATCAGGCGCTCGCCCGCCGGGCCGGACTCGCGGTGCGGGTGCTCGGACCGGCGCGGATGCGGCGGGTGAACGTGCGCAGCTCCCACGCGGAGTGGGTGGATGAGCACACCGCGGAGGTGGTCTCCGTGATCTTTGATGGCGAGCGGTGCCGTGCGGCCGCGCTGCGCCTGGAGCGGTTCCACGGCAGGTGGCTGGTGACCGCCCTGGAGATCGGCTAGGGGGATCGGCCCGGGAGACCGGCTAGGCCGGGGAGTTGGCGCCGCCGAACTGGCCGAGCATCTCGGCGAACGAGGGGGTGGCCTCGAACTCGTCCACCACGCGGCGCTCGGGCCTGGCCGCAATCGCGTCGGCCAGCCGAGCCCCCGCCAGGTCGATGCGCTCGGGAAGGGGGCGCACGTCGTCGGGGGCAGTGCCCCAGTCCTCGGTGGCGGCGAAGACGGTGGTGGTGAGCACCTCCGCCTTGAGGTAGGCGAGCATTGGGCGCACGGCGTAGTCGAGCGCGAGTGAGTGGCGCGGGGTGCCGCCCGTGGCGCCGATCAGGACCGGGGTGCCGCGCAGGGAGTCCTCGGGGAGCACATCGAAGAAGGACTTGAAGAGCCCCGAGTAGGAGGTGTTGTAGATGGGCGTCAGTGCGATCACGGCGTCCGCGACGGCCACCTGCTCGAAGACCTCCCGCAGCCGCTGCGGCGCGAACGATCCGAACGCCTGGGCGATCTCTGCGAAGTAGTCGCGGAGCTCGATAGTGGTGACCTCGATCGGCTCAGCGGCGGCGCGGACCGTGGCGGCCGCGAGGCGCTCGCCGAGCATCGTGGTGGTGGAGGACTCGGAGAGGGCGGCGGAGAGCACCACCACGCGGCGGGTCGTGGTGGGCGCGCCGGGTGCGGCGGGCGCGCCGGGCGCATCGCTCGCGCGGCTGGGGTGGCGAGCGTGGCTCATCGGGCGGCTCCGTTCTCGGGGTCCACGAGCTGGTTCTCATCCTCGGCGCGGGTGCCGGTCCACAGGTCTGCGGAGGGTCCGCGCTCGATCTCCTCGCGCTCCCCCAGTGCGGCCACGCGGGCGGCGTGGGTGGGAGCGTCCGGGACATCGGCTGGGCGGGCGTCGTCGAACTCCTTGCGGAGCACGGGGACCACCTCGGAGCCGAGCATCTCCATCTGCTCGAGGACCATCGGTAGGGGCAGGCCGGCGTGGTCGATCAGGAACATGAGCCGTTGGAAGTGGCCCACGTCCTCGCGCATGGCGCCGTAGCGGTCGATCACCTGCTGCGGGGAGCCCACGGTGAGCGGGGTCTCGCGCGTGAAGTCCTCCATGGAGGGCCCGCCGCCGTACACGGGCGCGTGATCGAAGTACGGGCGGAACGTGTTGATGGCGTCCTGGGAGTTCTTGGCCATGAACACCTGGCCGCCGAGCCCCACGATCGCCTGATCCGCGCGGCCGTGGCCGTAGTGCTCGAAGCGCTGGCGGTAGAAGTTCACCATCCGCTTGGTGTGGCTCATGGGCCAGAAGATGTTGTTGTGGAAGAAAGCATCCCCGTAATACGCGGCCTGCTCGGCGATCTCGGGGCTGCGGATCGAGCCATGCCACACGAACGGGGCCACGCCGTCCAGCGGACGCGGGGTGGAGGTGAAGCCCTGGAGCGGGGTGCGGAACTTGCCCTCCCAGTCCACCACCTCCTCGTCCCAGAGCCGGCGCAGGAGCGCGTAGTTCTCGATCGCGAGCGGGATGCCCTGGCGGATGTCCTTGCCGAACCACGGGTAGACCGGGCCGGTGT
>JAUNRP010000301.1 GCA_030544165.1 bacterium | reverse complement strand
ACGATGCCGGCGCCGTGGGCCGCCGCTACCGCCGCCAGGACGAGATCGGCACGCCGTACTGCGTGACCGTGGACTTCGACACCCTCGAGGACCAGGCCGTCACCGTGCGTGACCGGGACACCATGAGCCAGGAGCGCGTCTCTCTGGACCGCGTGCGGGAGTACCTCTCGGACCGCCTGCCGCGCTAGAGGACCGGCAGGGCACATGCACGGCCACGGCCACAGCCACGAGGCACCGCCGCTCGATCCGGCGCAGCGCCGCCGGGTCCGCGCGATCCTCGCGGCCGTCACCATCCCGCTGCTGTTCGCCACCCTGATCGGGCTGATCTGGCTCTGGCCGCGCGGCGAGAGCCCGATCGGCACCCTGCCCATCCGCGCGGACGGCGCCGAGCTCGCCACCGCGGAGATCACCTCCATCCAGGGAGACGAGATCCGCGGCCTGCTCACCTCCGGCATGGGGGAGGGGACCGAGGTGCCCATCCAGGTCCCGGTCGAGATCCTTATGAGCGGACTGGGTGTGGGGGACTCCATCCAGGTGATCTTCACAGAGGATGCCATGGGCACCGGCAGCCCGTACGTCTTCTACGATTTCGAACGCGGCCCCCCGATCGCCCTCCTCGCGCTCGCCTACCTCGCCGTGGTGGCGCTCGTGGCGCGCTGGCGGGGCCTCGCCGCCGTGCTCGGCCTCTTCGCCTCCCTCGCCGTCACGGCCGTGTTCATCCTCCCCGCGATCATGGCCGGTGCCCCCCAGCTCCCGGTGGTGATCGTGGGATCCTCCGCCATGATGTTCCTGGCCGTCTACCTCGCCCACGGCGTCTCGATCCGCACCACCACGGCGCTGCTAGGCACCTACGCGGGCCTCCTGATCACCGCCGTCCTCGGCTACCTCGCCATCGGCAGCGCCAACCTCACCGGCGCCCAGAGCGACATGGGCCTCGTCATCTCCACCGTCTTCCCCGAGATCAGCCTGCGCGACCTCCTCCTGTGCGGCCTCATCATCGCCGGCCTCGGCGCCCTCAACGACGTCACCATCACCCAGGCCTCCGCCGTCTGGGAGCTCCACGCCGTCAACCCCACCCTGCCCCGCCGCCGCCTCTGGAGCGGCGGCATGCGCATCGGCCGCGACCACATCGCCTCCACCGTCTACACCCTCGCCTTCGCCTACGTGGGCACCGCCCTGCCCATGCTGCTGGTGGCCTCCCTCATCGACCGCTCCTTCCTCGAGTTCCTCACCGCCTCCGAGATCGCCGAGGAGATCGTCCGCACCCTCGTCTCCTCGATCGGCCTCATCCTCGCCATCCCCATCACCACGGCCCTCGCCGCGCTCCTGGTGCCCTCTCCCGACGACGCCCACGCGCCACGCGCCGCAGCCTCACCTGCCAGCCCGCCCCCCGCCGTCGCCCCCGACGACGCCCACGCGCCTCCCGCCGCAGCGTCCCCTGCCAGCCCACCCCCCGCCGTCGAGCCCCCGGAGCGCTACCGTTCCGTGTGGGACGCGATCGAGACGGAGGAGGAGTGGGAGCGATGACGCTGGCATTCGGTGAGGTCACGCTCGGCTCCCCGGTGGTGCTCGCGCCCATGGCGGGGGTGACGAACCCGCCGTTCCGGCAACTGTGCCGGGAGGCGGGCCTGGCCGGGCTCCCCGAGGGGAGCGGAGGGGCGCCGGGGGAGGCGCCGCACGGGCCGTCGGGGCTGTACGTGACGGAGATGATCACCTCCCGCGCGCTCGTGGAGCGCACCCCGGAGACCATGCGGATGATCACGCCCGAGGAGGGCGATCCGGTGCGCTCCGTGCAGTTGTACGGCGTGGACCCGGCCACGATCGCGGCCGCGATCCGGATCCTCGTGGAGGAGGACCGGGCGGACCACGTGGACCTGAACTTCGGGTGCCCGGTGCCCAAGGTGACGCGCAAGGGCGGGGGCGCGGCGCTGCCGTGGAAGAAGGATCTGTTCGAGGAGATCGTCGCACGGGCGGTGGAATCGGCGGAGCGGGCCTCGAAGGGGCGGCGCTTCGCGGTGCCGGTGACCGTGAAGATGCGGATGGGGATCGATGCCGATCACATCACGTACCTCGAGGCGGGCGCGGCGGCCGCGCGTGCCGGGGTGGCGGCGGTGGCGCTGCACGCCCGCACGGCCGCCCAGCACTACTCCGGCCAGGCCCAGTGGGAGGCGATCGCGCGGCTGCGGGAGGTGGTTCCGGCGGGGGTTCCGGTGCTCGGGAACGGGGACATCTGGTCCGCGGAGGACGCGCTGGCGATGGTGGAAGAGACGGGCTGCGACGGCGTGGTGGTGGGGCGCGGCTGCCAGGGCCGGCC
>JAUNRP010000300.1 GCA_030544165.1 bacterium | reverse complement strand
GCGCGGTTGGCCCGGGCGATCACCCGGCTGGAGGAGAATCCGTTCCCGGCGGCGTTGCCGGAGCCGACGCGGCAGATGCTCTCCGGCTTGGGGCGGCATGCCCCCTTCGCGGCGCGACTTCTCTACGCGAATGTGGACCCGCTGGAACCACTGGTGGCGCGGGTCCTGGCCGCGCTGGGACCGGAAACCGCGGCCATGGCGCGGACGACGGTGGCGGTGACCCAGCTGGAAGGATCTCCGGCGGCAAACGTGCTCGCGACCAGGGCGAGTGCGGTGATCAACGTACGTGTCGCCGTCGGGAGCTCGATTAGGGAGGCGGAGGAACGGATCAGGCGGACGATCGCGGACGAGTCTGTGGACGTGCGGGTGCTGGGTGGGACCGAGCCCTCGCGGGTATCGCCGGCGGAGGGGGAGCAGTGGGAGCTGTTGGCGGCGCTCGTGGACGAGGTGTTCCCGGATGCGGTGGCCACGCCCTATGTGCAGAACGGTGGGACGGACGCGCGGCAGTTCTCCCCGTGGGTGGATCATGTGTACCGATTCGCGCCGTTGCGGATGAGCGGTGAGGAGCGGGCGCGGTTGCATGCGGCGGATGAGTCGATTGCGGCGGAGACCCTGCGTGAGGGTGTGCGGTTCATGGCCAGGCTGATCGAGGAGGCATGCGGATGAGCGCGGTGGGATCTGACCGGGGTGCCTCCCGGGGCAGCCGGTTGCTGGGCGGGCTCGGCGCGATCGTGTTCGCCCTCGCGCTGGTGGAGGTCACCTCCGGAATCCTGCAGGGCTACTACACGCCGATCTTCACGGACATCGCGCGGAACCTCTCGATCCACGATGCGGATGTGAACTGGTTCGAGGCCGGACAGCTCATGTTCTCCGCACTCTCTGTGCCCGTCCTGGCCAAGATGGGGGACCTGTGGGGGCACAAGAAGGTGCTGCTGTGGGCCACGCTGATCACTGCGGTGGCGTCCTTCGGGGTGGCGCTGGCGCCCAACTTTGCCACCTACCTGGTGGCGTGGACCCTGCAGGGCGCGTACGCGGTGTGGCTTCCGCTGGAGATCGCGTTGATCTACCTGGCGGCGCGCTCCGTGACGGGGGATGCTCCGGGGCTGACGCGGAAGGCGGCGGGCCTGTTGGTGTTCGCTCTGGAGGCGGGGGTGATCGTGGGGGCGCTGTCTGCCGGGGCGCTGGTGGAGGTGCTGCCGTTGACGGTGGTGCTGATGATTCCGGCGTTCGCGGTGGTGGCGTGCTACTTCGCGATCCTGGTGCTGGTGCCGGAGTTGCCGGCCAATGCCGAGGGCCGTCTCGATGTGGTGGGGATCGCCTGGCTGGCGTGTTCCCTGATCCTGCTGATGGCGGGGCTCTCCCTGGTGCGGATCGCGGGGCTCGGGAGTGTGTGGACGTGGTTGTGCCTGATGGCGGCGCTGCTGGCGCTGGTGCCGTTCGTGCGGCACGAGCTCGCGGATCCCGAGCCGCTGGTGGACATCCGGATGCTCGTGAACCCGAACATGTGGCCCGTGCAGTTGACCGCCGGGTTGTTTGGCGTCTCGGTGTTGGGGGCGCAGGCACCGCTCTCCACGTTTGCGCGGACTGATCCGGGGGTGACCGGGTACGGGCTCGGGCTGAGCGCCGGGCAGGTCTCCATCATCATTGGCGCGTATGTGCTCTCGATGGGGGTGGGGGCGTTGATGCTCCCGGCGCTCTCCCGGTGGCTGACGCCGCGCTACGCGCTGGTGGTGGCCGCCGGTCTGGTGGCCGTGGGGTACCTGATGTTCCTGCCCTTCCACCACACGCTCGGCCAGACCCTCACGAACATGATCGTTGCGGGGTTGGGATCGGGGTTGTTGGTGGCTGCGCTGCCGTCCGCCGCGGCGGCTGCCGCCGCCTCCCACCGGACGGGCATGGCCACGGGGCTGACGAACTCGATCAAGACTGTGGGCGGCTCGGTTGCTTCTGCGGTGTTCGGAGTGGCGTTGTTCCAGGGTGTCTCCGAGGCGGCGGTTGCTGCGGGGGAGACTGCCGCCCCGCTCGCCGGGTACATGACCGTGTGGACCCTGTGCGGCGTGACGGCGGCCGTGTGCGCGCTGTTGCTCGCGGCGTTCGTGCCGAAGAAGGCGTTCACGGTCTCCGCCGCTGTGGCCGAAGGGCCGCCCCCCACCTCCCCCGCATGACAACGACAGTTGCCGACAACACCGGCGCGCAGAGGGGCCGCGACACGCATGTCTCGCTGGAAACCATCGTTGTCATGGGAGGGCCGCGCCGCTGGGCAACCAGCGGACGGTGGTCGATATTGTCTGGCGCGAGTGCGAGGATGGGCACGAGACTTC
>JAUNRP010000299.1 GCA_030544165.1 bacterium | reverse complement strand
AGGAACACCCGCTCGTCCGCGCGGCCGGCGAGGTAGTTGTCCACGTAGGAGCGCACGGCCTCCGGGGTGGGCACATCGAATCCGCGGTTCTGGCTGAGGTACCACCGGTGCTCGAGGATCTCGTGGAAGATCTGCGGGGAGTCCAGGCGGCCGCGGAGTTCGCGCGGCACCATGCCGATGGTGGGTTGGTAGACGTTCGTGAGCCAGTCGTGGGCCACGAACTCCATGGGGGTGTCCGCCTGATCGGTGTGGGCGCGGTACTCCTCCATGTCGTTGATCATCCGCTTGGCCTGGTTCTCCTCCACGTCCAGGCCGGTGAGGCGCATGATCTGGCGGTGGTAGTGGCCGGCGTCCACCACCTTGGGCTTGATGCGCAGGTGCGAGACGTCTCCCTCCGTGATGAGTTCGAGCTCGTCCACCTCGTAGCCGAGCTGGTTGAGCTGGTTCACCCGGTCCGTCACGCGCCAGCGCTCGTTGGCGGAGAAGCTCACCGAGCCGGTGACCGCCGCCCACAGATCGTGGTACCGCTTCTCGATCCGGTTGCCGATCTCGATCACGTCCTCGTCCTCCGCCACGATCCCGCCGGCCTGGAGGTCCATGAGCTCGCCGATGATGTTGGTGCGGGCGAGGTCGATGTCGTAGTGGCGCTGACCCCGCGTGAGGGTCTCGTGGAGTTCGCCGGTCTCCGCGTCCACCACGTACGCGGCGAACGCGCCGGCATCGCGGCGGAAGAGAGTGTTGGAGAGCGAGACATCGCCCCAGTAGAAGACGGCGAGGTGCACGCGGACAAGCAGCACCGCCAGAGCAGCGATGAGGCGCTCGGAGGTGGCGCGGCGCATCTCCTGGGAGAACAGTGCGCGGTAGGGGAGGGAGTACTGCAGGTGCTGGGTGATGAGGACCGAGTTGAGCTCCTCGCCATGCTGATCGCGCCGACCGGTGATCACCGCGAGCGGCGAGACCACGGGGACCCCGATCCGGTTGAGGGAGCGCAGCATCTCGTACTCCCGGTGCGCCACGTGCGCGGAGATCTCCTTGACCGCGATCACCGTTCCGGAGAGCCTGGCGAACCGCACCACGTGCCGGGAGATACCGCGGGGGAGGGCCACCAACACGCTCTCGGGCCACTCCTCCAGGGGCACATCCCAGGGGAGGTCGAGGAGCGCCGGATCGAGCGTGGCGGCGGTGATCTGGAGCGAGTTCGGCACGGGCCCAAGTCTAGGCGGCGCCGGTGGCGCCCCTCCCATGGAAGATGCTCGGCATTCGTCACAGATGCCCCAGTGACATCACGTGGGCATCTGTGAGAACTGCCGAGCATCTCGCGGTGGTGGGGTGGGTATGGAAGGTGCGCGTCCGTCGTCGGGGCGGGTGGCGGGTCCAAGGTGCGGATCGTACGCAAGGTGCGCGTCCGTCGTCGGGACGACGACGGCGCCGCCAAACGCCGGAGGCCGGCACCCTTTCGGGTACCGGCCTCCGAGGAACGAACTGGCGCGATCAGAGGTTGATGCGCTCGCCCGTGGTGGCGTTGAAGGAGTGCTGGCCGTGGGGCTCGATCACCACGTGGATGGTGGATCCCTTCTCGGGCACCTGGCGCGGGTCGATGCGGACCACGATCTGGTCCGAGTCGTCGCCGGAGCCCAGCTTGGGGCCATCGGCGGCGCGGCCCACGAGCTCGCCGTACACGTACGCGTCCGATCCGAGCTCCTCCACCAGGTTCACCTGGACGGGGATGGTGCCCGGGCGGGCCTCCGGGACCACCTCGAGGTCCTCGGGGCGGAAGCCGATCGTGATCGTGTCCCCTCCGGCGGCCTCGCGCAGCTCACGGGTCAGCGGGAGGGAGGCGCCACCGAGCGTGGCGTGGTCGCCGTCGATCTTGAAGGTGCCGATGTTCATGGCGGGGGAGCCGATGAAGCCGGCCACGAACACGTTCGCCGGGGTGTCGTACATATCGCGCGGGGTGCCCACCTGCTGGAGGATGCCGTCCTTGAGGACCGCGATGCGGTCACCCATGGTGAGGGCCTCGGTCTGATCGTGGGTCACGTACACGGTGGTGACGCCGAGGCGGCGCTGCAGCGAGGCGATCTGGGTGCGGGTCTGCACGCGGAGCTTGGCGTCCAGGTTGGACAGCGGCTCGTCCATGAGGAACACCTGCGGCTTACGGACGATCGCGCGGCCCATGGCCACACGCTGACGCTGACCACCGGAGAGGGCCTTCGGCTTGCGATCGAGGTACTGGGTGAGGTCCAGCATCTTGGCGGCCTCCTCCACGCGCTCGCGGATCTCGGCCTTGGGGGTGCCCGCGATCTTCAGGGCGAAGCCCATGTTGTCCGCCACGGACATGTGCGGGTAGAGCGCGTAGTTCTGGAACACCATCGCGATGTCGCGGTCCTTG
>JAUNRP010000298.1 GCA_030544165.1 bacterium | reverse complement strand
GGGATGATCCCGAGGGGCACCCCCGTCTCGGCCACCACGTTCAGGCCCAACTGGACGGCGCCGTCGCCGCCCATCACGATCACGGCATCGAGTCCCTGCAGGTGGGTCCGCGCGTTGACCCGGGCGCTGGCGGCATCGGGCCCGGAGAGGTCCACCACCAGGTGTCCGGCACGACGGACCGCACCCGCGAGGCCCGCATGGAACCGCGCGGCCCGCCGACGTCCGGCGGTGGGATTGACGAGCAGACCGATCTTCACGCGGCTCCACCTCCCTCGAGGAGTCGGGCGCGCTTCTTCTCCACGCGCCGATCATTCGCGATCGTGATCCCCACGGCGGCGAAGTAGAGCCCCACCATGATGGTTCCCAGCGCGATCATGGACCACGGGTCCGGGAGCGGGTTCACCAGGGCCGCGAACGTGAACACACCCACCACCGCCCAGCGCCAGCCGCGCAGGAACGCCCGGCCCTTCACCACGCCGATCACGTTCAGGAGCACCATCACCACCGGGAACAGGAAGGCGATCCCGAACGCGGTCACGAGGCGCATGGTGAACGTGAGGTAGGTATTGGCATCGATCAGGTTGGCGCCCGCCTCCGGGGTGAAGGAGAGGAAGATCCCCACCGCATGGGGCAGCATCAGCCAGCCCGCGAGGGCCCCGAGCAGGAAGAGCGGGATCGCGGCGGCGAGGAATCCCACCACGTAGCGCTTCTCGGTGCGCTTCAGCCCCGGCGCCACGTACGCCCACGCCTGGTAGAGCCACCAGGGGGCGGTCACGATCCCGGAGAGGAAGAGCGCCATTCGCATCCGCATGTCGAAGCCGGAGAGGACCGTGGTGAAGTTGAGTTCCGCCGGCCGCCCGGACTCCTGCATCGCCTGCACCGGTGCCGCCATCGCGTTCAGGAGCGGATCGAACAGGAACCATCCGGCCACCGCTCCCACCACGAGGCCGGCGGCCACGAGCAGGAGGCGCTTGCGCGCCTCGGCCAGGTGCTCGATGAGGCGCATCCGCGCCTCAGGGTCCCTCTTCGTGCGTGCCATGTGGGCCCCGTCAGGAACCCCCCGCTAGAGGGAGCGGTTCTGATCCGGGTCAGGCTGGGGAGCGGTCGTGGGTTCACCGAGCTCGGGCTCACGGGTGGCTCGCAGCTCTCCCGGGGCCGCCTGCAACTCTCCCGGCGCCGCGCCCGGCTGGTTGGTGCTCGCAGCGGGCGGAGTGGCGGCGGACGAACCGGCCGCCGGAGCGTCGTCCTCCCGCAGCTCCTTGACCTCGCGCTTGAAGATCTTGAGCGACTTCCCGATCGACTCCGCCACCATCGGCAGGCGCGTGGATCCGAACACAACGAGGATCACCACGATCAACAGGATGATCTGCCACGTTCCGGGCCTCATGGTGTTCCTTCCTTCGGGCGGCTCCACGCCATGTTACCCGCTCGGGCCGCCGCCCCCGCTCAGCCCTCCCCGTACGCCGCGAGGGCGGCCGCCGCCCTCGCGCGCAGTTCGGCCGCCAGCTCGGGTGGGGAGACGGCGCGGACCGCATCCCCGAGCCCGAGCAACACCCGCACGAGCCAGTCCCAGCGCCCCAGTTCCAGTTCCACCACGAGGCTCGCCCCGTCCTCGGAGGCGATCTCCGCCCCCGGGATGTCCTCCGCGAGCCACCGCGCCCGCGGATGGAGGACGAGCCGAACGCGAGTCTCGACGGGTACGGAACCCACCCCCTCGTCGTCGCTCCCGGAGGTGGGAACGGCGGGCGGCGCGTCCTCGATCGAGAGGATGCGGTCCATGCGGAACGTCCGTTGCGCGCGCGCCCGCGTGCACCACGCGTCCAGGTACCAGTGGGCGCCGTCCGTGGTGACGGCGGCCGGCACCACCACGCGTTCGGTCACCTCGTCCTGCGCAGACACATACCGGATCGTCAGTCCCTCCCCCGACGACGCCGCGCGCAGCACCCGCTCGCGGACAGCCGCGTCGAGCGGCGCACCCGCCCCTCCGGCCAGGTCCGCGGGCACCAGCCCGCGCAGCTTCCCCGCCACCGACTCGATCGCCTCCGCCGCGCTCCCGGTGGCGGTTCCCGATGCCCGCAGCCACTCCACCGCCGCCGCGAGGGCGAGCGCCTCCCGCGGTGCGAACGGGACCGGGCGGGAGAGTCCGCGCCCGTCCAGGAGCTCCACCGAGGTCTCGTCCTCATCGAAGTCGAACTCGATCAGGTCATCCGGAAAGTACCCGGGCAGTCCCGTCACCCACAGGAGGCTCAGGTCCTTCATCACCTGCGCCTCGCGCACCCCGAAGTGCGCGGCGATCTCCGCGATCTGGACCTCTCCCCGATCGGTGAGGTAGCTCATCATGGCGAGGAGGCGCACCACGCGCGCCCCCGAGGTCTCAGGTGGCATCGGCCACCCCC
>JAUNRP010000297.1 GCA_030544165.1 bacterium | reverse complement strand
CTCGCTCGACCGCTCGGCCTCCTCGCGGGCCCGCTGCGCCTCACGCTCCTCGCGCGCACGGTCCTGTTCGATCTCCTTCGCGAGGGCGCGCTCGCGCTTCTCGGCATCGCGGATCTGCTGTTCGCGCTCCTTCTCCGCCGCCTTGGCACGGGTGGCCTCGGTGTATCCGTCCAGGGCCACACCCTCTGAGATGGCCTTGGCCGTGCGCCGCGGCATCGCGAGCCCGGCACCCAGAACCAGCCCGCCCACCGCAGCGAGCGCGGAGGTGATGTAGATGAGCGGCATCGGGGAGGCGATCTCGTTGGACTTGTTCGCGTTCACGTAGCCCATGACCTGCCGCATGTCCCAGGTGGTGCGCACCAGGAAGTAGATCCCAACACCGATCGCCGCCAACCCCACGAGGATCAGGAGGAGCTTCAGGAGCTTCATGGGCGTGGTGCGGCCCTTGGGCGCTGCGGGGAGGGAGGAGTTGCTCATGGGTAAGAGGGTAGACCCACGCCATGGGTCCGCGCAGGTGGGAGGATCGGGCGCGCGGGCCACCCACGCCATGGATCCGCGCAGTCGGGAGACACAGACCCCGAACCCCCAGAATTCGTGCGAACTCCCGCTCCATGCACAAGAGTGGAGCCATGACCCAGCGAAGCACCACCACCCTCACGTTCCTCGGCGCATCGGGCACGGTCACCGGCTCGAAGTTCCTGATCGAGATCGATTTCGGCCTCCCCACCCAACGCCGCATCCTCGTGGACGCCGGCCAGTTCCAGGGTGAGAAGGCGTGGCGGGAGAAGAACTGGGAGGAGTTCCCCGTTGACCCCGCCACCATCGATACGGTGATCCTCACCCACGCCCACATGGACCACGTGGGCTACCTCCCGGCGCTCGTCCGCCACGGGTTCAAGGGCCTCGTGATCTGCACGGAGGGCACGGCCCGGCTCGCGGAGATCGTGCTGCGGGACGCCGGCAAGATCCAGGAGCAGGACGCCCGCCAGGCCGCGGAGGGCGGCTACTCCAAGCACGCCAACCCCATGCCCCTCTTCGATACCGCGGACGTGGAGAACACCATCCCCATGCTCCACTCGGTGCCGTTCTACGAGGACATCGATCTCGAGGACGGCATCACCGCCCACTGGGTCCGCGCCGCCCACATCCTCGGCAGCGCCTCCGTGCGCATCCAGACGCCGCACACCTCGATCCTCTTCTCCGGCGATCTGGGCCGGCACCACCACCCGATCCTCAAGCCGCGGGACACCCCGCAGGGCGCCGAGTGGGTGGTCATGGAGACCACCTACGGGGATCGCGAGCACCCGGAGCCGGAGGAGGAGCACGCCGAGATGGCCGACGCCATCCGCCGCACCGTGGCCCGCGGCGGCCAGGTGCTGATCCCCGCCTTCGCGATCGACCGCACCGAATCGATCCTCAAGGCCCTCACAGACATGTACAAGGAGGGCCGCATCCCGGACGTGCCCGTGTACGTGGACTCCCCGATGGGCCTGCGCGCGCTCGCGGTCTACGCGGATGTCCAGCTCGAGGAACTCCAGGAGGGCATGACCCTCAACGATTTCCTGGGCATCCCCCGCCTCCGGGAGTCCATGAGCACGGACGATTCGAAGTCCATCAACCGCCAGACCGAGCCGATCATCATCATCTCCTCATCCGGCATGCTCGAGGGCGGCCGCGTGCTCCACCACCTCAAGCGTCTCGTCACGGACGAGCGCAACACCATCATCCTCACCGGCTACCAGGCCGCCGGCACCCGCGGCCGCCAGCTCGAGGACGGCGCCCGCGAGGTCAAGGTCCACGGCAGGTACTACCGGGTGAAGGCCGAGATCCTGCGCGATGACGAGTTCTCCGTCCACGGAGACGCCTCCGATCTCATGGACTGGGCCAAGGCCCTCGATCCGGCGCCGAGCGTGGCCTACATGGTCCACGGAGATCCCGCCGTGGCCCGCGTCTTCGCCAACCGCCTCGAGGACGAGCTCGACTGGGTGGCCGTGGTGCCCCGGTACGGCGAGGTGGTCTCCCTGATCGATGGCCACGAGGACCCGCCGGACCTCAACGTCAAGGTCCCGAAGCCCCGCAACGAGGAACCCAACCGCGAGTAACCCCTCCTCCCTCGCAACACACCGCGGGCACCCCCTCGCAACAATAAGTCCGCTTTTGACCCGTACACCCTGCAAAACCGGACCTCGTCCTCTCAGCGGCGCTGGAGGTGAAAGAGCGGGTCCACTCTTGATCCGTACACCCTGCATAACCGGACTTATTGATGCCATGGGTCGGGTTGCCACGGTGGGTGGTTGAAGATTCAATGATCTACTAGACTGGCCCCCATGACCGATCCCCTGGCCCCCGCCTCCCGCATCGCCGCCGCCACCCGCATGGGCACGGTGGACCTCCGCGTCTCCAACCTCGATGACGTCCTCGC
>JAUNRP010000296.1 GCA_030544165.1 bacterium | reverse complement strand
GATCCACCGGGGTGCGGTACGCCCCAGGATGGCCCACGCGAGCCCCAGGGTTGCCGCGATCAGGGATCCGAGCACGGTGACCACGAGGGTGATCCGCACGAACGCCTCCAGCAGGAAGGGGAGGGCCTCGCCCACCCGGTCCCAGCTCCAGTAGGAGGCCTGCATGACAACCACGTTCATCGTGTCCCTCCGTCCGTTGTCTCTCCCGAGGTCTGTCCCGGCATCTCTCCCGACGACGACGCCGCCAGGGCTGGTACCGCTGCCTCACCCGGAGGGGCGGTCACGTCCGTCCGGGACTTGGCCTGGTAGCCGCGTCCGAGCCTGCGATGGGCCCGGGCCTCCGCGCGCCGCAGCAGCCAGGAGAGGGCGAGGGCGATCAGGTAGTAGGCGAGGAGGCCCACTCCGAAGGCGATGAGAGTGCCGCTCGTACGGCGCATCTGGTTGGTGACGAACGTGATGTCGTGCAGCGTCACGAACGAGGCCAGGGACGTGCCCTTCACCAGCATGATCAGGAGGTTGTTGTACCCAGGGAGCATGAGCGCCCACGCCTGGGGCCACACCACGCGGCGAAGCCGCTGGAGCGGGGTCATGGACAGGGCGATGGCGCCCTCCCACTGGGACCGTGCCACGGCGTTGATGGATCCGCGGACCACCTCGGCGCCGTAGGCCCCGTAGTTGAGCCCGATCGCGAGGATGGCGCTGAGCATGGGGCTCAGGCGGATTCCGAAGAGGACCGGCATCACGTAGAAGAGCCAGAAGAGCTGGACCACGAGGGACGTGCCCCGGAAGAACTCCACGATCACGCGGGAGGCGCCGCGGGAGAACCGGGAGGTGGTCAGATCGGCGAGTCCGAGCGCGATCGAGACGATGAACGCCAGCGAGGCGCCCCCCAGCGAGAGGATGAGGGTGACCTGTGTCCCCTCCCACAGCCGGGGGAGCGCCTCGAGCACCTGGTCGAGTGCTCCGTCCATCGATTTAGATCTCGCCTGCGCAGAGCTGCTCGGTGGTCAGGGAACCATCGGGACGCTCACCGGCGGTGAAGCCGAACGGGCCCACGATCTCGAGGTAGCGGTCCTCGTCGTTCACGATCTCCTCGAGCACACGGTTGTACTCGGCGAGGAGGGCATCGTCCCCCTGGCGGAACACGGTGCCGCCGGCGCCGCGCTGGGGCACGCCGTCGATCTCCTGGACGAAGGACTCGGTGACCTCGAGGCCGGAGTCCGGGGTGTTGTCCACCATGTAGTTCAGGGAGATGGCGGTCAGGGCGAAGGCGTCCGCGCGTCCCGCGGTCACCGCGTCGTAGCCGTCCTGGGGAGTCTGCACGGACAGCGCGTTGATCCCGAGCGACTCGGCGTAGGAGGACTCGATGGCCCCGCTCATGGTGGCGATCTGGAGATCGGTGTCCACCGCGTCATCCATGGTGCTGAGCCCGTCCGGGTTGCCCTCCGGCACGAGGAGCCCCGTGGTGTAGACGAACTCCGGGTTGGAGAACGCGGCCTGCTCGCAGCGCTCCGGGAGGATCGACATGCCGGCGCTGACCGCGTCGAAGCGCTCGGCGTTCAGGCCGGGGATGAGCCCGGACCAGTCGGTGAGGACGCCCTCCACGTTCTCGATGCCGAGTTCGGCGAACACGGCGCGGTGGAGCTCCACGGTGGCACCGGTGAGCTCGCCACCCTCCTCATAGGAGTACGGGGCCTCGCCCGCGAATCCCACGGTGACGGTGCCGGCTTCCTGGAGGCGCTGGAGGGTGGTGCCCTCCGCGGCCTCGCCGCCCTCTGTGGAGCTCTCTCCCTGGCCCGGCCCGCAGGCCGCCAGTCCTAGTGCGAGTGCTCCCACGGAGAGAGCTGAGATGGTCATGCGACCGTTCATCCTGTGTCCTTTCGGGTGTCCGAGGCACATGCCTCCCGCTGCTTCTCACGCAGGAACACATCCCCCGATTGGTCATGGAACGCCAAACACCCTAGCCACCCCTCCGGGTGAGATCACAAGCCGGACGCCGATCGTGGCCGATTGTTACGCCTTCGTGATCGCTTTCGTGCCGAGGGCGAAACCGTTTGCCCCATGACGTTCGTGTCGGTATCGGGACCTACCCTTGGACCCATGAGCGAACTGCTGCGCCGAACCGAGAGTCCCTTCGAGGTGGTCTCACCCTTCACCCCCTCCGGTGATCAGCCCGAGGCCATCTCGCAGTTGACGGCACGGCTGAAAGCGGGGGAGAAAGACATCGTCCTGCTCGGCGCCACCGGTACCGGAAAGTCCGCCACCACCGCCTGGCTGGTGGAGCAGGTCCAGCGCCCCACGCTGGTGATGGCACCCAACAAGACCCTCGCGGCACAGCTCGCGAGCGAGTTCCGCGAACTCCTGCCGAACAACGCGGTGGAGTACTTCGTCTCCTACTACGACTACTACCAACCCGAGGCCTAC
>JAUNRP010000295.1 GCA_030544165.1 bacterium | reverse complement strand
ACGGTGACGCTCACCGGCCCTGGCCGAACCGTGGTGGGGATCGATCCGTCTGCCGCAATGCTCGATCAGGCACGAACCCGGCCGGGCGGCAGCGATGTGGAGTGGCGGCTGGGAACGAGCGAGCTGATCGAGCCGGACTCCACCGATGTGGTGATCATGAGCGGCAACGTGGCGATGCACATCCTGAGGGATGAGTGGCACCGGGCCCTGGCTTGGAACCAGGAACTGATCGAGCGGGAGACCCCGGTGGGGCGGCTGCGGGAGTCGCACACCACGGAACCTCCCGATGAGTACGGGATCGTGGTGATGCACTGCCACAACGAGTGGGTGGAGGACGGCGAGATCGACGACTTCCCCCTCCTGCTCCAGTTCCGGAGCCTCGAGCAGCTCGAGGCTGACCTCGCGGCCGCCGGGCTCAGGATCCTGAACGTGTGGAGGTCATGGGACCGGGAGCCGTTCGATCCCACCGAGACGGGCGTGCTGATGGTGGTGGAGGCCGGCCTCGCGTGAGCGCCCCGCATCCGTTGCCGCCACCCAGCCGATCCATCAGGATGACGCCATGACGAAGTACCTGATCTCCTTCCCCAGCGCCTCCATGGTCCTCAGCGAGGAGGACTTCGCCACCGTGGTGGAAACCTCCCACCAGGCGATCCGGGAGGCGAAGGCCGCCGGGGTCTACGTGTTCGCCGGCGGGATCAATGAGGACGTCCCGCCCGTCCTGGTGGACCAACACGGAAACCAGAGCTCCACCACCTCCCACCTGGATGGTGGCTTCTGCGTGCTCGAGGTCCCCACCCGGGATGAGGCAGAAGAGTGGGCGGCGCGAATCGCCGCAGGATGCCGCACCCCGCAGGAACTGCGCGAGTTCCAGTACGACCCGGAGTCCTGAGTGCCGTAGGTTTCGGGAATGATCCTGCGCCCGTTGATTGCTCGAGCCTTCTGGGCACTCTCCCCCTACCGCCTCAACTCCGAACCAGCGCCCAGCGGCTCAGCGGTGCTGATCGGCGCGCCGCACACCTCCAACTGGGATTTCCCGTTCATGCTCGCGATCTCGTGGAGTCACCGGATCGCCCCCAAGTGGCTTGGGAAGCAGCAGCTCTTCAAGGCGCCGTTCGGCGGGATCATGCGGGCGCTCGGCGGAATTCCCGTGGACCGCGCGAACCCTGCGGGGCTCGTGGACGAGGTGGTCCGCCAGAGCCGAGAGAACGATCGCTTCCTCCTGGTGGTCACCCCGGAGGGGACCCGCGAACTGCGTGAGTACTGGAAATCGGGCTTCTACCGGATCGCGCGGGACGCAGGCCTCCCGGTGGTGCTGGGCTACGTGGACTCGGCCACCAAGACCACCGGGCTCGGACCCACCATCCACCTCACCGGAGACGTCCGCGCAGACATGGACACTATCCGCGAGTTCTACGCGGACAAGCGCGGCCTCCGCCCGGAGGACTTCACTCCCCCACGCCTCCGCGAGGAAGGCGAAGGCTAGGCAGCCACCTCACCAGCACGGCGTCCCTCGGCCCACCAGCCCCCCCCGGGCCGGCCGCCCTCAGCCCCGCGCCCCCCGGACCGCGACCCGGGGCGGCCCGGCCCCAGCCGGCCGCCGGCACGCCGGATCAGCGCCGGCCGCACCACCGTCCGCTGCACCGGCGGCAGGTCCACCGGATGCGCCGCGTTCTCGATCTCGAACGGGCTCCACGGCAGCGCCGAGAACTCCATCGGCTCCTCCGCCTCGAACAGCAACCCCCGCCCCTGCTCATCGGTCACCCGCGCCCACCGCACCCCCGTCCTACTCCCCGACTCCTGCGGCCGCACATACCCCGGCAGCATCTCCGCCACCGCCCGCTCGTACACCCCGAGCCGCGCCCCCTCGCGCCGGTCCACGTAGCACTCCTCCGGCCCCTCGCCGTACCACCGCACCCGCCCCAACTCGGCCGGCACCTCCATCAACAGCCCGAACTCGGGCGCATCCGGCATGCCGTCCGCAGGCGCCACTTCCAGCGTCACCTCCACGCGTCCATTCCCGTCGACGACGTAGCCCACCTGGCACTCCCCCGCACCTTCCGGGAAGGCGTAGGTGAAGCGGATCTCCGCCCGGTCGCCGTGGTCCGTCACCGCGGGTCCGCCCTCGGCCGCCTGCGCGTACCGGCTCGCGAGCAGCCAGCGGCCGTCTCGGGCGCTCATCCCCCAGCCGTTCTCGTTGTCCGTGGGCGCGTGCCAGAAGTTGGGCCTCGGGATCCCGCGCAGCAGCTCCCGCCCGCCATCGGGGGTGAGGCCATACCGGTAGGAGGAGAGCCCGCCCCGCAGCTTCGAGAACACCACCGCAAAGTTCTCGCCGCGCACTCCCACGTTGTGCGTGTCGTCGATGAGGGTCGGCTTCCCCGGCCGCGTCAACCCCAGCGAGCCTGACCGCTCAGCCCGTCCCGGCCGCCCCGGGCCCGGCCG
>JAUNRP010000294.1 GCA_030544165.1 bacterium | reverse complement strand
GCCGCGTCCGTGGCGGCAGGCCACACCGTGGAGCCGGTGCTGGTGCTCGGCGTGGAGGACGGTGCCGGCGAGGACGTTGGGGCCGAGGAGGAAGCGCCCGCACCAGACACCGGTGGACTCCAGCCCGAGGAGGCGGAAGCCCTCTCCGCCATGATGCGCTCCGTGGTGGAGTCCGGGACCGCCAGGATGCTGCGGGACGTTCCCGGCGAGCCCGTCCACGCGAAGTCCGGCACCGCCCAGTGGGGGAGCGGCGAGACCATCCACGCCTGGATGATCGCCTTCCAGGGCGATCTCGCCGTGGCCGCCTTCATCGAGGGCGCGTCCGTCTCCGGCACCGCCGACGCCGGCCCCCTCGTCCGCGACCTCCTCACCCGCCTCGCCCCCTGACCGCGGTCCCTCGGGCCCCTTCCCCTCGACGGCGGAGCGCACGTTGACCCGTCAGGCCCGCCGAGCGTGGGGCGTTTCCCTCCGACGGCGCACCCTCCCCTCTGCCCGTCAGGCCCGCCTGCGCGCGTGGACCCGTTCGAGCGCGCCGAAGGTGGTCCGGACGGAGTCGAGAATCTCCACGTCCAGCGTCTCGAGGATGAGGCGGGGGCGTCGGAGCCAGTGCTCGCCGTGGCGCCCGGTCACGCCCTCGAGTACGCGCTGGCCAGCCCGCACCCAGCCGGTGGAGGAGGCCACGTGGTCCGCGAGCAGCATGTCCCCGCCGGGTCGGGTGACTCGGATCATCTCCCTGAGCGCCGCCTCCGGATCGCCGATGCCGCAGAGCGTGTACGTGGCGATCGTCGAATCGAAGCTCGAGTCCTCGAACGGGAGTGACTCCGCGTTTCCATGGACGAGCACAACAGGGATGGTGAGGTCGCGGGCTCGGGAGGCGGCGCCGTCGAGCAGGGGAAGGGAGAGATCGAGGCCGGTGACGTGGGAGGCGCGGGTGAGGTACGGGAGGTCTGCGCCCGTGCCGATGCCGACGGCGAGGACCCGGCCGCGTGCGCGTTGGCCGATCCACGCGCGCGAGTGGCGCAGGAGGGAGCGCTCCAGTGGCGCGATCGCGAGATCGTAGAGGCGGGCGTGGGGGGAGCTCACTCCTCGAGCGCGCCGTCCTCGGAGATCGGGTCCTCCTGGAGCGTGCTGGCGGGATCGGCGGTGGAGATGTTGAACATCCAGGAGATGCCGAAGCGATCGACCACCGCGCCGTACATATCGCCCCACACCTGCTGCTGCAGGGGCATGACCACCTGGCCGCCGTCTGAGAGGGCATCGAACCAGGGGCGGAGTTCCTCCTCGTTATCGCCCATGAGCGCGAGGTTCACGTTGGTGCCCTGGACGAACGGGTGGGGGGCGAGGCCCTCGGGATGGTCGGCCGCGTAGAGGCTGATGGGGCCCTCGAGGGCGGCGTGCATGATCTGGTCCGCGGCCTCGTGGCCCTCCGGAACCGCGTTGAACTGCGCGAACGTGTGGAGGGTGAGCGTTCCACCGAACACCGACTCGTAGAACCTCATCGCCTCCCGGGCGTTCCCCTGGAAATTGAGGTAGGCATTCAGCGTGAACATCGACTCTCCTTGGTGCTCCATCATGGGTGGTTCGGGTGAAGCGTCCCGCCGTTGGTGGGTTCTTGGCAAGCCTTTCGTCCACCTGGGTCTGGGACCTGCGGCAGGATGGGCGCATGAATCGCGTGGAACTGCGCAGCGACAACTCCGTGGGGATCGCCCCCGAGATCCTGGAGGCGATCGCCGCCGCCAACCACGGATCGGCCATGGCGTACGGCGGGGACTCCGTCACCGCCCGGCTGGAGGCCCGGATCTCCGAGGTCTTCGAGCGCGAGGCGCGCGTGTTTCCCGTGCCGAGTGGGACGGCGGCGAACGCTCTGGGGCTCTCCGCGATGGCGCCGCCCTGGGGCGCCGTACTGTGCCACGAGGCCGCCCACATCCTGACCAACGAGGCCGCCGGGACCTCGATGTTCGGCGGGGGACTGGCGATGGTGGGAATGCCGGGGGAAGGCGCCAAGGTGAGCTCCGCCGTCGTCAGGGAGCGGCTGGAGCGCACGGGCTGGGGTGACCCGCACGAGTCCCAGCCCGCCGTGGTGAGCCTGACCAACGCCACCGAGTACGGGGCGGTCTACTCGCCGCCTGAGGTGGCAGAGGTGGCGACGGCGGCGCGTGAGTTTGGTCTGAAGGTGCACCTGGACGGGGCGCGGGTTGCGAATGCGCTCGCGGTGCTTGGGTGCTCGGCGGCGGAGATGGTGACGGAGGTGGACGTGCTCAGCCTCGGTGCCATCAAGAATGGGGCGATGTCCACGGATGCGATCGTGTCCTTTGATGCTGCGGTGAGCGAGCAGATCGTGTACCGGACCAAGCGGGCGGGGTTGGTGGCCTCGAAGATGCGGTTCCAGTCGGTGCAGCTGATGCGGTACTTGGAGGACGGGCTGTGGGTGCGGCTGGCCTCGCAGGCGAA
>JAUNRP010000293.1 GCA_030544165.1 bacterium | reverse complement strand
GTGCCGTTCGCGGAGAGGGTGGGATCGGCCATCCGGGTGCACGGGATGGAGGTGGCCGCCACCGCCACGTTCGATGAGGTGCGGGTGGAGCGGATCGTCCGCAACCTCGTGCTCAACGCCGTGGAGCACTGCGAGGGCACCCCGGTGGACGTGACCGTGGGCGGGAACGATTCCGCCATCGCCATCCGCGTCACGGACGGGGGCGTGGGCATCAGCCCGGAGACGGCGGACCGCGTGTTCGACCGCTTCTGGAGGAAGGACCCGGCGCGCGCCCGCACCACCGGCGGCACCGGCCTGGGCCTCGCGATCGCACTCGAAGACGCCCGCCTCCACGGCGGCACCCTCGAGGCGTGGGGGGAGGAGGGGATCGTGGCCTCCTTCCTCCTCACACTCCCGAAGTCCCCCCACCAGGATTTCGATCCGCCGCTCTCAGTGGTCCCGCCCGCGCTCGTGAAGCTCGTGGAGGGGGCCGACGCATGAGACGAGCTGCACCTACCCTCCGCGCCCTGCCCAGGGCGAGGGGCGTCGTCGCCCATGAGCACCCCGGGAGGACCGGACGGGCGGCACGGAAGCTGCGCGCCGCCGTCGCCGGGCTGGCGGCACTTGTGCTGGCGGGGTGTACGGGGTTGCCGAGTTCCGGGCCGGTGCGGCAGGCGGCGCCGCAGATCCCGGCCGGGTACAGCGTGGACGTGCTCGCGGAGGGGCCGGCGGAGGATGCCGAGCCGGAGCAGATCGTGGAGGGGTTCCTGCGGGCGGCGGCGTACGGGCACGGGGACAACTTCTCGGTGGCCTCCCAGTACCTGGCGCCGGGAGTGGAGTGGGATCCACTCGCGCAGGTGCGGATCTACGCGGCGGAGAAGTCCCCGGTGTTCGCCACGGACGCCTCGGATGGCGGCATCTCCGTGGCGGTGGACCAGGTGGCCGCGGTGGACGACGTGGGCCGGTACCGGGTCCAGGAGCCGGAGGAGGTCTCCGCGGCGTTCACGCTGGTGCGCACACCCGAGGAGGAGTGGCGCATCGCCGCACTCGAGGACGGGCTGCTGGTCTCGGACGTGAACTTCCGCCAGACCTTCGAAATGGCGCCCCTCTACTTCCTCACGCGAGATTTCTCCGCCACGGTCCCCGAGCTGCGGTGGTACCCGCAGGAGAACCGGGCCTCCCACCTGGTGGCGGGCCTGCTCGGGGGCCCCTCCGGATGGATGGACCTGGGGGTGACCTCGGCGTTCCCGGCGGGAACGGAGCTCGGGCGCGCGGGCGTGGTGCTGAACGAGGGGCTGGCCACCATCAACCTCACCGATGCCTTCCTCGGCGCCACGGACGAGGAGGTGGCGCTCGCCAACGCGCAGCTCGAGCAGACGCTGGCACCGCTCGCGGAGATCGGAACGATCGAGCTCCAGGTGCGGGGGAGCACCGTGAACGTGCCGGATTTTGCCGTGGACCTCACCCTCCCGCAGGCCGCGCCGGGGCCGGTGCTGATCGCGCGCGGCAGCGTCTCGCGCTACAGCCCGGGCACGGGTCTGCAACCGATCTCCGGCACCCCGAACCTCACGGACCGGGCCCCCCGGAACCCCGCCGTTCCGTTCGAGGGCGTGGATGCACCGCGGGTGGTGATCGCGGACGGCGGCCGCTCGCTGCTCACCGTGCCCGACGACGGCTCCGAACCCACCGTCATCTTCTCCGGTTCCGAGTTGATCGCCCCCTCGATCGATCGCTACGGGTTCGTGTGGACCGCCCAGGGCGGGCGCCCCAGCGAGATCCTGGCCGTGCGCCGGGACGGCGTGGTCATGCGGATCGACGCCACCTGGCTCAGCGGCCGGATCCTCACCGATCTGCGCGTGGCCGCGGACGGCGCCCGTGCCGTGCTCGTCTCCACGGAGGACGGCGTGGCGCACGTGGAGGTGGTGGGCGTGGGGCGTGACGCGCTCGGCCGGCCGCGCTCCCTGGGCGAGCCGCTGCGGATCGCCGAGCACATGGAGAGCGTCCTCGACGTCTCGTGGGTGGACCAGACCAGCCTCGTCCTGCTGGGCGACACGCTCGATCCGGCCGATGCCGCCCGCGTCCACCGCATCACGATCGGCGGCCCCGCCACCGTGCTGCCCCTCCTTCCGGGCGGGGCGGCCGAATCCGAGCCGGTGGCCCTCACCTCCAACCGCAACGAGCGCTCCGTGATGGTGGCCACCTCTTCTGGCTGGCTCTACACGCGCTCCGGCGCCTCCTGGCAGTTGGTGGTGACCGGGATCGCGGATCCCGCGTACTCGGGGTAGTTCTGGTATCCACAGGTGCGTGGGGCGCGGGTTGGTCCACAGGCTGGGGCTGAGGCGTTTGTCTCCCGACGACGGCGGGTCAGCCTTGGTCCGTGACTGTTCCTTCTGATCTGGGTGCTGTGGGTGGGGGTGGCTCCGGGGCTGGCCGGGGTCACGGTGGTGCGAGCCTCGGCGGTGGTGCGAGCCCCGGGGG
>JAUNRP010000292.1 GCA_030544165.1 bacterium | reverse complement strand
GAGATCGATGGCCCGGGCGCCGGTCTCCTCCGCCTCGCCGCAAGCGGGGCCATGGTCCTCGCGGGAGTCCTGGTTGTGGCCCTCGCGGTGAGGGTGATCCGCCGCGGATCGCTCACCCTCGCGGGGTCCGCATCCGTGATGACGGCCACGATCGCGCTCATCATCGCGAGCAACAAGGTGTTCAGTCCCCAGTACGTCCTGTGGCTGCTCGCGCCCGTCGCACTCCTCACCGCGGGCACGCCCCTGGGGGCGCTACGAGGGCTGCCGGCGGGAGGGCGGCGCCGGTTCCGGGGGCTCGCGGCTTACGCGACCTCCCCGCTCGGCCTGGCAGCCCAGGCGGCGGTCATCGCCGCACTCACCCACGTCATCTATCCGCTGAGCTACCGCTCGATCACCGGGCACCCGTGGGATCCGGAGGGGCAACTCGGAATCGTGATCCTCGCGGTGCGCAACCTTCTGTTCGTGGTGTTCACGCTCGCCGCCGTGGTGACCGCCTGGCGGGCCACACGTGTGGAGCGCACGAACGCGGGCCCCGCCTCGATCCGTGAATGTGCCGAGGCACACGTGGCCGCAGGGCCGTCAGTCCCCCGCGAGCCCTGACAACTCGGCCATGGTGGGCGCGTTCGCGAGGGCCTCCTCCATGGCATCGGCGATCGCGAGGTCCTGGGCGCGTCCGCGCTCCCGGAGGCCGGCGATCTGGCCGCGGCGGTTCTCCGCCGAGTGGTTCTGGGAGAGCTTGGCCTTGCCCTCCACGCTGGTCACGGCCACCTCCACGCCCACGATCCGCGGCATGGCCGCGTGCACGTTCGCAATGGGGAGTTCGTGGACCCGCCACGGATCCTCCCGCTTGTTCTCCTCCTGGTTGGTGAGCTTCCCCATCGCGCGCAGGAGGAACTCCTCCTCGTTCCGCACGGCGATGGTTCCGCGGAGCTGGACCTGCAGGTAGTTCCACGTGGGCACCATGGGCCGGGTGAGCTCGCGCACCGCCTCCCAGCGCGGGGAGACATAGGCCTGTGGGCCCTGCACGATCAGGAGCGCCTCGTCCCCATCAGAAAGGTGCTGCGACTGCGGATTGTCCGCCGCCATGTGGATGAGGACGCGGTCCTTCTCCCACACGATCGGCAGCAGGGTGGACTCCAGACCGCCGGCCTCAGTGTGGGTCACGAAATGAGCCCCCACCTGCTCGGCAACGAACTCGCGGTAGCCCTCCTCCGGGAACTGGTAGGAGTTGGGAACGTACATGCCGACCATCCTTACAGCTTCTCCACCGGGGTGTAGCGCAGCAGCAACCGCTTGGTGCCGCCCGAGCCGAAGTCGATCTTGGCCACCGCGGAGGATCCCGATCCCTCGAGGGCCACCACCGTTCCGAGCCCGTAGGAGTCATGCGTCACCCTGTCCCCCACGGCCAGGTTCGGCACATCCGCCCGAGGTGTGGCGGAGCCGAAGGACGGCGTCTTCTCCCCGCTCGCCCCGGACCCGCGGCCGGGCCGGGAGGTGCCCCCGCGCGATCCTGCCCGCGTCGTCGTGACTGAGCCGGAGGAGCCACCCGAGCCGCCACGGAAGCCCGAGCCGCCACGGCCCCAGCCCCCCGATCCGTAGCCGCCGGTGCGGGAGCCGTCCCAGAGGGACTCCATGGAGGAGGCGGCGCGGCGCCAGTCCATGACCTCGGTGGGGACGTCCGCGAGGAAGCGGGAGGCGGGGAACTGCTGGGGGTTGCCCCAGGCGGTGCGGACGGCGGCGCGGGAGACGTAGAGGCGTTCGCGGGCGCGGGTGAGGGCCACGTAGGCGAGGCGGCGCTCCTCGGCGAGTTCGCCCTCGTCAGTCAGGGAGCGCGAGTGCGGGAAGGTGCCGTCCTCCATGCCGGTCACGAACACCACGGGGAACTCGAGGCCCTTGGCGGTGTGGACGGTCATGAGGGTGATCTGGCCGCCGCTCTCCCCCGCGTCCGGGATCTGGTCCGAGTCCGCCACCAGCGAGACGCGCTCCAGGAAGTCCCCGAGCGTCCCTTCGGGCTCCAGCTCCGCGAACTCGGCGGCCACGGCGTGGAGCTCCGCCAGGTTCTCCACGCGGGTGGCGTCCTGCGGATCCTCGGAGGCGCGCAGCTCGGCGAGGTAGCCGGAGCGATCGAGCGCGGCGTCCAACACCTCTGCAGGCGAAGCCGTGGCCGCGAATTCCCGCAGGCCCTCCATGAGCTGGTGGAACTCGGAGATCAGCTTCTGGGCGCGGCCCGCGAGCCCGAAGATGCCCTCCTCGGTGCCCGCGTCCGCGAGCGCCTCCCCGAAGCTCTTGCCCTCGCGCTCGGCGTGCTCGGCCACCATCGCCTCCGAGCGGTCCCCGATCCCGCGCTTGGGCACGTTGAGGATGCGGCGGAGGTTGACGGCATCGTCCGGGTTGTCGATGGAGCGGAGGTAGGCGATGGCGTCCTTGATCTCGCGGCGCTCGTAGAAGCGGGTGCCGCCCACCACCTTGTAGGGCAGGCCGG
>JAUNRP010000291.1 GCA_030544165.1 bacterium | reverse complement strand
GTTTCACGGTTCTCACGCCCCGCCTGCTCCGCCTCGAATACTCAGAAACCGGCGAGTTCGTGGACCAACCCACCCAGGTCGTCACCAACCGCGAGTTCCCCCTCCCGGAGTTCACCCACGAGACCCTCGAGGACGGCACCCTCCAGATCACCACGGACTTCCTCCGCCTCCGCTACGATTCCCGCCCCTTCTCCCCCGGCGGCCTCTCCGTCACGCTCCTGCGCGGCGCCACGGACAACCACTACTCCACCTGGCGCTACGCCACGGACATCCCCCAGCACCTCCCCTGGCACGGCAACTACGGCGGCACCGCCCGCACCCTCGATGACGCGGACGGCCGCGTCCCCCTCACCCCCGGCCTGTTCGCCACGTACGGCTTCTCCGTGCTGGATGACTCCACCTCCGTCCTCCTCTCCGACGACGGATGGGTCACCCCCCGCCCCTCCCTCACCTCCCAGGACCTCTACCTGTTCGGATACGGCCAGGACTTCCGCGCCGGCCTCGCCGACTACCACCGCCTCACCGGCGCCACCCCGCTGCTCCCCCGCTACGCGCTCGGGAACTGGTGGTCCCGGTACTGGCCCTACTCGGATGAGGAGTACCTGGAACTCATGGACCGCTTCGCGGCGGACGAGGTCCCCTTCTCGGTGGCGGTGCTGGACATGGACTGGCACATCGTGGATGTGGATCCGGAGATCGGCACCGGCTGGACCGGCTACACGTGGAACCCGGACCTCTTCCCGGATCCGCGCAGCTTCCTGAGCCGGCTCCGCGAGCGCGGACTTGCCGTCAACCTCAACGTGCACCCGGCGGACGGGGTCCGCCGCCACGAGGAGTACTACGCGGAGATGGCGGACGCCCTCGGCTTCGATCCGGAGCTCGGCCACCCCATCGAGTTCGACATCACCGACCGCGCATTCGTGGACGCCTACCTGAAGTACCTCCACCATCCCCGCGAGGAGGAGGGCGTGGACTTCTGGTGGCCGGACTGGCAATCCGGAAGCGTCTCCCGGATCCCCGGCCTCGATCCGCTCTGGATGCTCAACCACATCCACTTCACCGATTCGGGCCGCTCGGGCCACCGCCCCATGACCCTCTCCCGCTACGCAGGCCCGGGCAGCCACCGCTACCCCGTGGGCTTCTCCGGTGACACGGTGATCAGTTGGGAATCCCTCGATTTCCAGCCGGAGTTCACCGCCTCCGCCGCCAACATCGGCTACCCGTGGTGGTCGCACGATGTGGGCGGGCACATGTTCGGCGAGCGCTCGGACGAGATGGCCGTGCGCTGGTACCAACTCGGCGTGTTCTCCCCGCTCAACCGGCTCCACTCCACCTCCGGGCCGTTCGCCACCAAGGAGCCGTGGACCTACGGCCCGCTCGCCGAGCGCATCATGGGCCAGTACCTGCGCCTGCGCCACCGCCTCGTGCCCTACACCTACACCGCCAACTGGTCCACCCACCTCGAGCACACCGCGCTCGTGCGCCCCATGTACCACGAGCACCCGCACACCAAGGCCGCCTACGCCGTCCCCAACCAGGCCATGTTCGGCCCCGACCTCCTGCTCGCCCCCATCACCAGCCCCTCCGCGGGCGGCACGCACCTCGCGCGCGTGGTCGCCTGGCTTCCCCCCGGGAGCTGGTTCGATCTGTTCACCGGCCACCGCTACTCCTCCCCCGACGGCGGCACCCACCTCCCGCTCCACCGCCGCCTCGGCCACTACCCGGTTCTCGTCCGGGCAGGCGCCGTGCTGCCGCTCGCCGGGGACCCGATGGCGGACGTGCGCGCGAATCCCAGCGCCCTCGAGTTCCGGGTGTTCCCCGGAACCGGCACCTCCCGCCTCTCCGAGGACGACCTCCCCGACGCCGTCCCCAGCCCCGAAGAGCGCCGCACCTGGGAGATCCACCAGCGCCTCCATATCGACGACGACGGGCGCGCCACCCTCGTGCTCACCCTGGCAGCGCCCACCGGCCCCCGTGCCGAGGGGACGCGTCAGGTCACCGTGGACGTGGTGGGCGTGGAGTCCGTGGAGCGGGCCGTGCTCGCCGTGGGCGGCGAGACGGTGGCGGAGCACCAGGGCGAGGTGTTAAGCGATGAACTGCTGGCGCCGGCTCTGCGGTTCGAGCTGGGCGAGGTGGATCTGAACGAGGGCTTCGAGCTGCGCCTAGAGGGCGCAGTGGCCACACAGCCCGACCGGCGCGCGGAACAGTTGGCGCTGATCCAGCTCGGCGAGACCGCGTACGCGGCCAAGGACGCGGCCTGGGCCGCGGTGAACTCCGTCGGTGGTGCCGGACTCGGCGTGGCCCAGGCACTGCAGGCGGCCGCCATCCCGGAGATGCTGCGAGGCGCGCTGCTCGAGGTGCAGTCCGTGGACGCGGCGTGGTGAGGCCGGACCAGCAAACCTAACGCTGGGCGCACGCCTCCGGGTCGAACAGGCCCACCCCGGTGCTCGCGGCCTCCTCGGAGGCCTCCACCACCGCGTCGTAGAACAGGCGGTTCCCC
>JAUNRP010000290.1 GCA_030544165.1 bacterium | reverse complement strand
CTGCAGCACCGGCACCCCCTCGAGCTGTGCCTCCAAGCCTGCCGAGGCCACCACGTCGCCCGCGTTGTACGTGTAGACCTGTCCCACTGGGGAGGGGCGGCCCGTGGCGGGCTCGTCGATCCGCAGGCGGCCCTCCACCACCTGCCGCCCGCCCGGGAGCGCCGGCACCGGATCGTCCACGTACACCCAGCCGCGGTTCACCGCCACCGCCACCGCTCCGGCGTCCCGCTCCGCCAGGAACACGCCCACCTGGTGGTACACCGGCCGCGAGGCCACCGGCCGGTTCCGCACCAGCGCCTCTCCGATGTACTCACCCGCGAGGTCGATCCGGCGCCACTCGCTGGCCTCCGTGACCGCGAGTCCGCCTTCCAGCGCCCGATCGATCGTGAGGGTGGGAGAGTCCCACGCCGAGTCCATCCGCGCGAGGCGCCCCGCCTTCTCCTCGTACCGGTCCCACTGCCACTGGCCGAGGAACACGCACACGGCTGAGGCCACGATCGCGAATCCGATCAGCCCCAACCAGCGGGGCGTGAGCACGAAGCCGTACTTCTCGCGGAAGGTGCGGGGACCAGCGGGCTCACTCACCGCGTCCTCCCGACGGCGGGTGGCCGGGCTGGGAGGGGCGGTGGGGCTGGGAGGCGGCCACGTCGTCGTCGGTGAGTTCGGTGACGGGCTTGGCCTCGACGGGGAAGCCGCGGGAGGCGAGGTACTCGTGGAGGGTGCCGCCGTGGTCCTCGCAGGCGAGCCAGATCTTGGTGCGGGAGAGATCGTGGATGCGCGGGTTGCGCCACAGGAGGGCGTAGCCGGCCTCGGCGCGGCAGCCGCGGGCGGAACAGACCTGCTCGATCACCGGAGGAACTCCTTGGCTGGGTCGTAGAGCTGGACGGCGCGGCGTTCCTCCACGATCCCGCTGGGGGAGGGGCGCTCGGACTCGCGGCCCGCATTCGCCACGGTGACCGCGATGTAGGGGATGACGATCGCGCCCACGGCGAAGATCCAGCGCCAGGGCGAGGGGGTGAGGATCATGAGGATGAAGCAGACGGTGCGCACCGCCATCGAGAAGATGTAGCGCATGTTGCGATCGTGCAGGTCCTCGGAGAGGGCACGGCGCGCGGACGTGATGGAGTAGACCTCCTCGCCCTTCTTCTTTGTGCCCATCTGTAGAGGCTAACCCCCCAAACCCTGTGCGTGTGCGGCAAACCCTGCGCGCGGGGGGCTGGAGTAGGTTCGAGTGGTGAGTGAATCTTCGAGCGCGGGCGACCCGCAGACGATCGTGGTGACCGGGGCCAACCGGGGGATCGGCCGGGCGATCGCCGAGCGGCTGGTGGCGGATGGGCATCGGGTGGCCTCGATCCACCGCACCGGCGATGGGCCGGACGGCGTGTTCGTGGCGCACGGGGACGTGACGGACACGGACTCGGTGGACGCGGCGTTCGGGGAGATCGAGGCGGAACTGGGACCGGTGGGCGGCGTGGTGGCGAACGCCGGGATCACCCGCGATGGGCTGCTGATGCGGATGAGCGATGCCGATTTCACTGACGTGCTGGAGACGAACCTGGGAGGGGCGTTCCGGGTGGTGCGGCGGGCGTCCAACGGCATGATCCGGGCGCGGGCCGGGCGGATCGTGCTCATCTCCTCCGTGGTGGCGCTGTACGGCGGGCCGGGCCAGGTGAACTACTCGGCCTCGAAGTCCGCACTGGTGGGCCTGGCCCGGTCCGTGACCAGGGAACTCGGTGGCCGGGGAATCACCGCGAACGTGGTGGCCCCGGGATTCATCACCACGGACATGACGGCTTCCCTGCCTGAGAAGCAGCAGGAGGACTACCGCGCGGCCATTCCTGCGGGGCGGTTCGGGGAGCCCGGCGAGGTGGCGGCGGCGGTGGCATTCCTGCTCTCTCCCGGGGCCTCCTACATCTCCGGGGCCGTGATTCCCGTTGACGGTGGACTCGGAATGGGCCACTGAGGCCGTCGCGCTTCTGCTTGCTCCACATCCCGGGGCGGTGCCCCGCCAACGAAAGGACCGAAGTTGGGAATTCTTGAGGGAAAGAACGTGCTGGTCACCGGAGTGCTGCGTGACAACTCGATCGCGTTCCACGTGGCCAAGTTCGCGATCCAGGAGGGCGCCCGCGTGGTGCTCACCTCGTTCGGGCGGCAGATGAAGCTCACCGAGCTCTCCGCACGCCGGCTTCCCGAGCAGGAGGGGGGCATCCCGGTGGTGGAGCTGGACGTGACGGATGCTTCGCATCTTGCGGCCCTGGAAGAGCGGGTGCGCGAGCACGTGGATTCGCTGGACGCGGTCGTGCACTCGATCGGGTTCGCGCCCCAGTCCGTGATGGGCGGGCGCTTCCTGGAGGCCGAGTGGGGGGACGTGGCCACCGCGGTGGAGGTCTCGGCGTTCTCGCTGAAGTCCCTGGCGGTGGCGGCGCAGCCGCTGATGTCTTCCGGCGGGGCGGTGGTGGGCCTGACCTTCGATGCGCAGTATGCGTGGCCGGTCTACGACTGGATGGGCGTGGCCAAGGCGGCCT
>JAUNRP010000289.1 GCA_030544165.1 bacterium | reverse complement strand
CGCATCGCGGTGCCGGGCTGCAACGTTGCCGCCGTCACGCTCGCCCTGCAGCCGGGTGCGGCACTGGTGGACACCTCGGACATCGTGGCCACCCTGGCAGTGGGCTACTCGGGGGCGGGCAAGGCGATGAAGCCCCACCTCATGGCCGCGGAGGCCCTCGAATCCGCCTCCCCCTACGCTGTGGGGGGCACCCACCGCCACATCCCGGAGATCGAACAGAACCTGCGCGTGGCGGGCGCGGCGAACCCGACTGTCTCCTTCCAGCCGATCCTCGTGCCGATGTCACGGGGGATCCTGGCCTCGGTCACTGCCACCTACGGGGGAGGGGCGGCAGACCTGCGCGGCGCGTGGGAGGCGGCATACGAGGACGAGCCGTTCGTGGAGCTCCTGCCGGAGGGCACCTGGCCCACCACCGCGATGGTGGCCGGGTCCAACAGTGCGCTCGTGCAGGTGGGCGTGGACACGCACTCCGGGCGCGTCATCGCGATGTGCGCGATCGATAACCTTGGCAAGGGCACGGCCGGAAGTGCCGTGCAGTCCATGAACCTGGCCCTCGGCCTGCCGGAGACCACCGGGCTCTCGAGTACCGGCCTCGCCCCCTAGGAGAGAACATGAGCGTGACTGCTCCCGCTGGCTTCGATGCCGCCGGGGTGACTGCGGGGCTGAAGGCCTCGGGACGGCCGGATGTGGCCGTGGTGGTCAACACCGGGCCCCTGGACGTGGCCGCCGCCGTCTTCACCTCCAACCGGGTGGTGGCAGCGCCGGTGGTCTGGTCCCGCGAGGTGGTGGCCAGCGGCTCGGCGCGCGCGGTGGTCCTCAATTCCGGAGGCGCGAACGCCTGCACCGGCGCCCCCGGCCTCCGCGATACCCAGACCACCGCCGAATACGTGGCGGAGCAGATCGGCGTCCCGCCCCGGGAGGTCCTCGTGTGCTCCACGGGACTGATCGGCGAGCTCCTCCCCATGGGCAGGCTGCTCCCGGGCGTGCGGCAGGCGCTCGACGCCGCCCACGACGACGGCGGCCCGGACGCGGCCGAGGCGATCCTCACCACGGACACGGTGGCCAAGCAGGCCGTCCAGATCCGCGGCGGATGGTCCGTGGGCGGCATGGCGAAGGGGGCGGGGATGCTCGCCCCCGGCCTCGCCACGATGCTGGTGGTCCTCACCACCGACGCGGTGGTGGATTCCGAGCTCGCTGATTCGGCGCTCCGGGAGGCCGTGCGCACCACCTTCAACCGGATCGATTCCGATGGCTGCATGTCCACCAACGACACCGTGATCCTCATGGCCTCGGGGGCCTCCGGCAACGCTCCCGGGAGCGAGCAGGAGTTCACCGAGGCCCTCCGAGCCGCCTGCGCGGACCTGGCCCGCCAGCTCATCGCGGACGCCGAGGGCGCGTCGCACGACATCGCGGTCACGGTCCAGGGAGCCACCACGGAGGACGCCGCCGTGGCGGTGGCCCGCGCCATCACCTCCTCCAACCTCTTCAAGGCCGCCGTGTTCGGCAACGACCCCAACTGGGGCCGGGTCCTCGCGGCCGCCGGCACCGTCCCGGAGGACGTGGCCCCCTACGATCCGGACGCGCTCGACGTCTGGATGAACGGCGTCCAGGTCGCCCGCGCCGGAGGCGTGGGCGAGGACCGGACCACGGTGGACCTGACGGACCGGGAGGTGAGCGTCGTCGTCGATCTCCACGCGGGAGACGCGCGCGCCACCGTCTGGACCAACGACCTGACCCACGACTACGTCCACGAGAACAGCGCGTACTCCACATGACCACACAGTTCCGTTCCTCCGCCGATCTCACCGCCGACTGGAAGGCCGAGACCCTCGTCGAGGCGCTGCCCTGGCTGCAGCGGTTCGCCGGCGCGCGCGTGGTGGTGAAGTACGGCGGCAACGCCATGATCGATGAGGACCTGAAGCGCGCGTTCGCCCAGGACGTCCAGTTCCTCCGGCAGGTGGGGCTGTACCCGATCGTGGTGCACGGCGGCGGGCCGCAGATCAACGCGATGCTGAAGCGGCTCGGGATCTCCTCGGAGTTCCGCGGCGGGCTGCGGGTGACCACCCCCGAGGTGCGGGACGTGGTGCGCATGGTGCTCACGGGGCAGGTGCAGCGCGAGCTCGTGGGCCTCATCAACGCGGAGAAGCCCTACGCGATCGGACTCTCCGGGGAGGACGGCGGGCTCCTCACGGCCCAGTTGCGGCACGCGACAGTGGCGGGAAAGGCCGTGGATGTGGGGCTCGTAGGGGACGTGGCGTCCGTCAACACGGCCGCGGTGGATGATCTCCTCAAGGCCGGGCGCATCCCCGTGATCTCCACGATCGCCCCGGACCGGGACGGGCAGGTGCTCAACCTCAACGCGGACACTGCCGCCGCGGCCCTGGCCGCCGCGCTCGGGGCGCGCAAGCTGATCGTGCTCACGGACGTGGAGGGCCTCTACGCCAACTGGCCGGACCCGTCCTCGCTCATCAGCCGGATCTCACTCTCCGAACTCGAGCGCATGCTGCCGGACCTCGAGGCCGGGAT
>JAUNRP010000288.1:112-2536 GCA_030544165.1 bacterium | reverse complement strand
TGGTGACGTAGTCGTCGGCGCCGATCTCGAGGCCCACCACCTTGTCCACCTCCGAGTCCTTGGCGGTGACCATGATGATCGGGGTGGCGGCGCGGGCGCGGATGGCCCGGCACACCTCCACGCCGGAGAGGCCGGGAAGCATGAGGTCCAGGAGCACGAGGTCCACCTGGGGGTCCCAGGCGGTGAGGGCATCGGTGCCGGTCTCGACCGCGATCACCTCGAAGCCGTCGCGCTCGAGCTTGAACTTGAGGGGGTCGCGGTAGGCGGCCTCGTCCTCCACCAGCAGGATCTTGGTCACGGTCGGCTCCTTTGAGAGGCGGTGGTTGTGGCGGGTGGGGGCGGAGTGAGGACCTCGCCGCCATTCTCTGTGGGGATGAACTGGGGAACAGCGAGGGTGAAGGTGGATCCGCGGCCCGGCTTGGACCACAGGGTGACCTCGCCGCCGTGGTCTGCGGCGATGTGCTTGACGATGGACAGGCCGAGGCCGGTGCCGCCAGTGGCGCGGGAGCGGGCCGTGTCCACGCGGTAGAAGCGTTCGAACACCCGGTCCTGGGCCTCCGGTGCGATGCCGATCCCCTGGTCCACCACGGCCACACGCACCACGCCGTCCACGGCGCGCATCCCCACGGAGACCTTGGAGTTGTCCGGTGAGTAGTGGACGGCGTTCTCGAGGAGGTTGCGCACGGCGGTGGTCAGGAGGTTCTCGTTCCCGAGCACCTGGAGCCCGTTCTGGCCGCCCGTGACCACCTCGATCGAGTGGGCCTCGGCCTCGATGCGGACCCGGTCGATGGCCTCGGCCACCACCGCGTCCATGTCCACCACGGAGGACTCCACGAGGGCGTCCGGCTCCTGGAGGCGCGAGAGGTCGATGATCTCCTGGACCAGGGTGGCCAGGCGGGAGGCCTCCCGGCCCATCTGTTCGGAGAATCGGGCCACCACATCGGGTTCGTCCGCGTATTCGGCCACGGTCTCGGCCAGCAGGCCGATCGCTCCCACGGGGGTCTTGAGCTCGTGGGAGACGTTGGCCACGAAGTCGCGGCGGGTCTGGTCCAGGCGGCGTGCGGCCGTGAGGTCCCGGCCGAGCACCACCACGCGGTCCCGCGCGAGCGGCGCCACGGAGACGGCGAGGTGGATCTTGGAGGAGGTGCCGGCCCGGCCCCTCTGGAGATCGAGCTCCGCTGCCTGGGCGTGGCCGGTGGACCGCAGCCTGGACACGAGGTCCTCGATCTCGGAGTGCACGAGCTTGCGGTGGCGGGCCAGGCCGAACTGGAGGGCCGGTGCGTTGGCGCGGAGGACCTCGTCACCCGGACCCAGGATCAGGGCGGACTCGTGGAAGGCGGCGAGCATGGCCGCCTCCTCCGGGCTGACATCCTCCGCGACCTCGGCCACCTCCTCGTGGCGCTCCTTCTCCGAGGAGAAGAACGCCCACGTGGCAACCGCGCCGACGAGCAGGCCGACCAGCGCAGCCACGATCACGTCGAGTTCGGTGCCCATATGCACGAACTCTAGGTGCAAACACATCGTGATTCCGAGTGGCAACCGGCACGATTCTGCCAGTTCAGCGGGGCGACACCGCGTGTTTACTCGCCGCTGGGAGGTTAGCCTGTGTTGTGAACGTAGATGGCGCCCTTCTAAGGAGTTCTAGTGCGCAAGATTTTCCAGCAGGAGCTCACGGAGTTGGGGGATGACCTCCTCGCCATGTCTCACAAGGTAGCCGAGGCCGTACGCGTGGCGGGTGAAGCCCTCCGCGAGGCGGACATCGAGAAGGCCGAGCGCGTGATCGATGCGGACAACCGGATTGATGAGTACGAGGACTCGATCGAGGCCATGTGCCTCTCGCTCCTCGCCCGCCAGCAGCCGGTGGCAACGGACCTGCGCCTCGTGGTCTCGGGGATGCGGCTGTCCGCCACCCTCGAGCGGATGGGCGATCTCGCTCGCCACGTGGCCTACATGTCCCGCGCCCGCTATCCCGAGCAGGTGTGCGAGGGGCCGATGTTCGACCTCATCTCGGAGATGACCGAGTACGCCACGGACATCACCTCCGAGTTGCCCCGCCTGCTCGATTCCCACGATCTCGAGATCGCGGCAGAGATCCGCCGCAAGGACGACAACCTGGACGAGGCCCTGAAGCGGGCGTTCGAGCTGTTGAACGTGGAGCAGGTGGAGCTCAAGCGCCACGAGGTGGTGGATGCCGTGCTCCTCACCCGCTTCCTGGAGCGCCTCGGTGACCACACCGTGTCCGGCGCGAACCGGATGGAGTACCTGGTGACCGGTGATCTGGACCTTTCCGTGACGGAGAATGTGGGACTCGAGGAGTTCGTGGACTAGCGAGAGGCGCTACGCGCAGAGATGAGGGTGGGCCCGGCAGAAGTGCCGGGCCCACCCTCTCTTGTGGCGTGGAGTCCTACTTGCCCTGGTTGGCCA
>JAUNRP010000288.1:0-102 GCA_030544165.1 bacterium | reverse complement strand
TGGGCTTCAGATCCTCATCGAGTTCGTAGTACAGCGGGATCCCGGTAGGGATGTTCAGGCCCGCGATGTCCTCATCCGAGATGCCATCTAGGTGCTTGACGA
>JAUNRP010000287.1 GCA_030544165.1 bacterium | reverse complement strand
CCGCGCCACCAGGCGGCCGTCCACCGCGAGGACCGGCACATCGTCATGGAAGCGGTCCTTCAGCTCCGGGTAGTAGTCGATGTCCACGGCGATGTACTGCGCGCCGGTCTCCAGGGAGATCTGCTCCACGATCTCGAACGCCACATCGCACAGGTGGCAGCCCTCGCGCACGTACAGCACGATCCGCGCATCCGTGCCCGCGGGCTCGCCCTCGGCGCCCGCCGCCTGGCCCCCGCCGTCCGCCGCCGCCGCGCCCGTGGCGCCCGTGGCACCCGGCTCCACTGCGCCCAGCTCCTCTGTGCCCGCCTCGTTCATGGCTCCCATTCTTCCTCAGGCGGCGCACCCGGTTTACCGTGGAGGCATCCCACCGAAAGGCACCCATGTACCTCCGCCGCGCCCTCGCCGCCCTCGCCAGCGCGACACTGCTGCTGACCGCGTGCGCGCCCGCCGCAGAGCCGGGCGTCTCTCCCTCCGCTCCCCCTACGGCCGCCACCACTGCGGCCACCACCCCCGCGCCCGCCACCTCGGCGCCAGCGACTGCCGAACCCACCCCCACGCCCAGCACCAGCGAGGACCCGGCCCCGAGCGCAACCCCCGCCGTCGACGGGACGGACGGCTCCGCCGTCGAGATCCCGGAAACGGCGTCAGGCGAGATGGTGCGGTTCCTCCTGGGCCTGCTCGAGGGTGAGGAGGACCTCGCGCCCGCTGACCTGGAGGGCCGGCTCTCCCCCACCCTGCTCGCCGCCATCTCCGCTCCCGAGCTGGCGGAGCTCATGAACACGTCCATCCGCCCGGCGCGTCCGTTCACCCTCACCGACTACACGGGCACCGAGTCGCAGGCCGCGGCCACCCTGGCGAGTTCCCTGGCTCCGCCGTTCACGATGTCGATCAGCGTGGATGACGCCGGTCTCCTCGATGGGATCTTCTTCGCGCCCGCCACACCACCGCGCGAATCCGCCACCTCCATCGAGGAGGTGGCCGAGCGCCTGGACGCCCTCCCCCTCGAGAGCCGGACCCTCGTCACCCTCACCCCGGCGGGTGGCACTCCCGAGGTGCTCATCTCCCACTCCCCCGACGACGCCGCTCCCCTCGCGTCCATCTTCAAGCTGTACGTCCTGCTCGCCGTGGCACAGGCGGTGCAGGACGGCGCGATCTCCTGGGACCAGGAGCTCCCGGTCAGCGAGGAGGACTACTCCGTGCCCGCCGGCGAGCTCGAGGGCCGGGACTCCGTGACGGTCCGGGAGGCGGCCACCCTGATGATCTCGATCTCTGACAACACCGCCACCGATCTCCTGATGCGCCTGGTGGGGAGGGATTCCGTTGAGGCGGCGGTGGAGGCCAGTGGCCACGCGGACCCGGCGGCCATGCAGCCCTTCCCCACCACCCGGGAGCTCTTCCAGCTCGGCTGGGGCGAGGAGGGGCTGGCGGAGCAGTGGGCGGACGCCGATGAGGCGGGGCGCCGAACGATTCTCGAGGGGCTCGGGACCGAGGCACCGCCCGTGGAGGCCATCGACCTGGCCGGGGAGCCCGTGTGGCCGGAGGGGGTGGACTGGTTCGCCTCGCCGGAGGACATCGCGCGGCTCTACGAGGCCCTCGATGGCGCGGGTGACCCGGCGATCCGCGAGATCCTCACCGTGAATCCGGGGGCGGGCCTCGAGTTCGACCGCGAGGCCTGGCCAGTGATCGAGTTCAAGGGCGGGAGCTCCGTGGGAGTGCTCACCGGTGCGTGGCGCGCGGAGCGGGCGGACGGGGCGGTCCTCCTGCTCATCACCCTCGGAGCGCAGGACGCGGGGCCGATCGATGCGGCGGACCAGGCAGAGTTCTTCGGCCTGGTGGAGGACACCTTCCGGATCATGGCGCCGTAGAAGCACAGAAGGCCCGGATCTCTCCGGGCCTTCTGTGCGCGCTACTTCTTGTTACGGCGCTGGTGGCGAGTCTTCCGCAGCAGCTTGCGGTGCTTCTTCTTCGCCATGCGCTTGCGGCGCTTCTTGATCACAGAACCCATAGGGTGCCTTTCGTTTGGCTAGTTCCGCGCACTTGGCGCGGCAGTCACAGCGGTCTAGTCTACCGCGCTCAGTTCTCCTCGCCGACAGCGCGGCCAGACTCCCACTCCGCCAGCCCCAGGGCCACGAGCTCCTCCACTGCCTTCTGTGGCACCCGGAAGGAACGTCCCATGCGGACGGCGGGGAGATCGCCGGAGTGCACCATGCGGTACACGGTCATCTTGGAAACGCGCATCAGATCCGCCACCTCGGCGACCGTAAGGAAACGCGGTACACCTGCGGACAGATCGGACATGCTCAACTCCGAGGGATGAGTAGGAAGAGCGTGAGTGCTCACACGAATGTTCCCAGAAACCTCACAGGTTGACAAACGAATCAGAAAACAATTCCGTCACAGGCGCGCAGAGCAAGGGGTCGGTGAGGCGCCGGAGCGGGCCAATGCGGGTGGTCCGTGGCCGGCCGGGACCGGGTGGTCCGTGGCAGCCGAACCCGCCACGGGTGGCCCGTGGTCGGGCCAGCGCTGGCCCGGCATCTG